>DASUME010000738.1:0-9525 GCA_036277895.1 Polyangiales bacterium | reverse complement strand
GTGGCCGCAGCGCCCGGTGGAGATATGACCAAGAGGTGTGGATCGGCGTGATCTGAAAAAGCGGCGTACCCTCCGGGTAACCAAACCAACAACCGCTCTTGCAGGAGCGGGGAAGGCACGCCGATGACGAAGGTAGCGAAGGATGAGGCTCTGGGCGAGGGGATCGATGCGACGCTGGACACGCTGGCGCGCGAAGGGGCTCGCCGGATGATCGCGGCGGCGCTCGAGGCCGAGGTGGCGTCGTACCTTGGGCGGTTTCGCGCCGTGCGTGGCGAGGACGGCCGCGCCGCAGTGGTGCGCAACGGCCGCGGTCGGCCGCGTCAGGTGACCCTCGGGTCGGGTACGGTGACGCTCGAGGCGCCGCGCGTGAACGACAAGCGCGTGGTGGACGGCGAGCGCCAAAAGTTCACGAGCGCGATCTTGCCGCCATACCTGCGCCGCTCGCAGAACGTGTCGGAGTTGCTGCCGCTGCTTTACCTTCGCGGGCTGTCGACCGGGGACTTCCGCGAAGCGCTGCCGACGTTGCTCGGTGAGAATGCGTCCGGGCTGTCGCCGAGCGCGATCACGCGCTTGGTGTCGACGTGGTCCGAGGAGCGCTCGGCGTGGAAGAAGCGTTCGCTGGCGGGTCGTGATTATGTCTATGTGTGGGCCGACGGCGTGCACTTCAACGTGCGCCTCGACGACGACCGTGTTGCCGTGCTGGTGCTGATGGGAGCGCGGCTCGACGGGACCAAAGAAATCATCGCGATCGACGACGGATATCGCGAGTCCAAGGAGAGCTGGTTGACGCTGCTGCGCGATCTCCGTGACCGCGGCATGTGCGCGCCCGTGGTCGCCGTGGGCGACGGCGCTCTGGGCTTCTGGGGCGCCCTGCGCGAGGTGTTTCCGAGCACGGCGGAGCAGCGTTGCTGGGTGCACAAGATCGCCAACGTTCTCGACAAGGCCCCCAAGTCGATGCAGGCGAAGATGAAGTCGTCGCTGCACGAGATCATGAACGCGCCGACTCGTAAGGCGGCGCTCGCGGCGATCAAGTCGTTCACCACGGACTTCGGCGCCAAGTACCCCAAGGCCGTCGAGTGTCTCACCAAGGACCAGGACACGCTGCTGGCGTTCTTCGACTTCCCGGCCGAGCACTGGAAGCACCTGCGCACCACCAACCCGATCGAGTCGACGTTCGCCACCGTACGTCTGCGTACTCGCGTCACGAAGGGGCCCGGGTCGCGAGCTGCTGGCCTCGCCATGGTCTTCAAGCTGCTGCTCACCGCCGAGAAGACCTGGCGCAAGCTCAACGGGGCCGAGCTCGTTCCGCTCGTGCGCGCAGGCGTGCGGTTTAGCGATGGCGTTCGCGTCGAGCGCGACGCGGAGGCCTCCTCTACGCGGCCCTCGGGAGTGAAGAAGAAGGTAACGAACAAGCAGACTCAGGACGCGAAGGTCGCCGCTTGATCAGATTCTGATCCACAACTCTTGACCATTTCTCCTCACGGTCTATGAGCACGGCAAGTCCACTTGCTCGCCGGAGTTGACCGAGGCACACCTTGCCGACGCACTGACCGGTGCGCGGCACGCGGCGTGTGCGCCACGATCGGATGCTGGACCTCAGAGGCGTCACCTGGGAGACGACCGTCGGCTTTCTCGCCGGACGCAACGCCGACGCCGGCTGCTCGCTGCTTGGACCCGACGAGCGCGCCGTGGCTCGAGCACACGGTGCAGCGCTTTGCGCTGCACCGTGGCGATCCCGTCGCCAACGGCAAGCGCGCGCGCGCCCCCAGCGCCACACGACGCCCCAAGCGTGGCATCGAAGTCGCGCCCGATGCCGCCCTCTGCGCTGCTCAACACCATGCTTGGACGATGGAAAACGATGTGACAACGATGATTGGCAGAGACGGCGTGGTCCTGCATTGGGACGCAATGATACTTGCTTGTCGCGTGTGTTCTCGTCGGGAGATTTTTTATAATGGACGCTGTCCACGAATAGCCGATAAGAACCGACTCGCGACTCGACAATGAACGCTTCTCGCAGCCCCGCCCCTATCGCGATTTCTCCGTAAGCGGACGAGTCTCAAGAAGCTTCTGCAAGCGGCGTGATTGGAGTCGTTATCGTTCCGTTGCGCCGTTTGAGGCTGCTCTGCGAGTAAGCCTGGTGTCGTTGTTTCATTTCAGTGGCAAGAGAGGAGTCCTGATGAAGCTAGAAAGAGAAACGCGACTTTGGACGCGCCGCTTCACCCGATGGTCGACGTATGCTGCGCTATTTGTGTGCGTGTTATTAACGAACGTCACAGGACAGGTTGCGCGGGCATTTGTGACCTTCGGCTATGCGTGGACGAGTGGCAATTTCAGCTACCGGATTAACGCGGCGTCTTACGCGACTGTCTTCGGCGGCTCGGCCGCTGATCACGAGAACTGGATCTCGCAGGCGCTGAGCACGTGGCGGGAGCGCACTGGCGCGAACCTAACGTTCTCGTACGGGGGAACCACGACATCGGCCTGTATCAACGACAATTCAATCAACGAAGTCGCGGCCCAGACGGCTTGCTTCGAGCCTGGCTGCTTTACATGGGCGAAGACGATAGGCACCTTCTTCGCGGGCGGGAGCGGCGAGGAGATGGACATATGCGTCTATGGCGACTCCTCGCCCGGGGGGTGGTCGCGTGCAGCCGTCCCTGGCGTGAACCAGAAGGACCTCGTCGGCACAGTGACCCACGAGTTCGGTCATGCGCTGGGCCTTGACCACACGGCCGATACAGTCATGGACGGCCCGACGTTCACCAACGGAAACGTGTTGGCTCGCTACCAGTGGGGAGACGATATCGCTGGCATCCGATCGCTTTACGGCGTCCGTCAGCAGACCCGATATTTCCGCGAACGGACGGCGGCGGCCTGGGGAAGTGAAGTCGCTCTGGGCGGCACCACCCATCGCCACGTGAACGTGGCCGTAGGTGTCGCGAATATCGGGACCCAGTTGGTCATGGGTTCTCTCGATCCGACGGGCCTTGCCGTGCACTTCAGTCGCGCCAACTTCCCACTTGGAAGCGTGCCCTCGTTCACCAATCGTGCTTTCGCTACGACGTCCTGGCAGCCACCCGCCGTCGCAGCTAGGACCGTGGCCACCGGGGCGGGAGTTCGCTGGGTCGGCGCGTTCATCAACTCGCCAGTCAACACATTGTCGTGCGGCGGGATCCGCGTCCTTTCGTCGGTGGATGTCTTCGACACGGCCACCATAGTGGACCTGCCCGCGGACTGCACCATACACAGCCCGTCCCTAGGGTACTCGTCGTTCTGGGGTCGCTTCGTGCTCGCCTACGTGAACCTTGCTTGGGGAGCCAACCAGGCTTTGAACAACCACGTCATGGTACGGACTTCCACGGACGGCATCACATGGACCCCGGCACAGGACACTACAATCGTGTCGCCCGAAGGTGCAGACATCAAATGCATCAATAGCTCTTGCATCCTGGTGAGCCCTGCGCCCGACGACGGCGCCGCCGTCCAGAACCGTCGACTCGACCTCAACAGCGCCGGCGTGGCGTCGGTGAGCGCGACGTGGACGAACTTCAATTACTCGCCGAGGACTGCCGTTGGCGGCGCCACAAGCACTAGTTCCTTCTCGGCTGACTGGTTCCTCGCGGCGCAACTGGTTCCGTCGATCGCGCAGCGTAGCAACGGTGAGGCCGGAGTGTACGCGCTCGTAGACAATTCCAACCCGGTTGATGCATTCGCTTGGAGTTTTGTCAACAATGCCTTCCACCGTCCCTCTCTGACTGCCTTTGGCGGAACCACAATCGACCTGTTTTATGTCCGGTAGGAGCAAGAGTATGAATCCTATGATCACACGAGGCGCTCGCCTGGCCGCTTTCGCGGCAGTGTCGATAGTGGCAGGTGCGTTTGGAGTGCACGCGCTCCGCGCGAAGGATACGCCGATTGTCCGGGCTGCGTCGCAGGCAGCGAAGGCTGCGGCGTCTACTGTTCCCGATGGCAAGGTATTCCAAGACACCATAGAAGCACCGGCATCGATGCGTCCGGCCCGGCTGTGCGAGCTTGTGAAGTACTTCAACGGTGGAGCCGGCCTCTACAAGGTAGAGCGTATGACAGCCCGCAAAGAGAGTAAGGACAACGTAACGCGTACTTACTCTTACGTGCAGCTCACGCGTGTCGAGGCTTGGACGCCGGACGCGCCCACGACTACGGTCGCGCGTATTATCGGGGGCGCGAATGACGACGGCTCGATAACAACGGCAGACGTCGAGTTGCATACCTCCGAGGTCATCGGTGTCCTGCTGCTTCCGGCGACGGCAGAAAACAATGGGTATCCGCGTCTGCACACCCTCGGCGTGTTCCGTAGCCGAGCGGGAAATTTCTCCAACGGTCAGTTGTTCACTTCGGACGCCAAGTCGACAAAGGAGGTCGGACAACTCGTAGCAGGGTTGGCTGGTCGCGCGGACTGCCCCTACGATGCCGAGCCCGACTCGGTGAAGGTTCCGTCGTCGCCGGCGAGCGGAGACGTGCAAATAGTCGGAGAGACTGTTGGTCTCCAGCAACTGCCGGACTTGAAGGCGACGCCTACGGTAGGCAAAGTCTTTGAGCCAGCGAAGGGTCCGAACTCGGAATCGGCCATGCAGAGGTAAAGAGCGGAGTCGCCCGCGGCACGTTTACTGCTGCGGTGAGTGACATGCTGATTGGCGGCACAAACTGGCGCAGCAGCCGCACCGCGATAATGCCCGAGAACGGTGCGCCGAGGCCCGACGTGCCGTTTCTCCGCGTCCATGGGCGGAAGGAAGTCCCAATGGCTTGCAGGTCCACATCGTGCTGGTTCCTCCTTTGTCTTGTCGCCAACTCTGGCTGCGATGAGGACATTGAGTTGATGTCAGGAGCCCCGGACGTCTCGGTTCGCGACAGCTCTCCAAACGATGCGTCTCTCGATCCGAGTGACGCGGACCGTGGCGCGCCGTACCTGACATGTGCCCAAGCTGACGAGAAATTTTCAGAATGGGTCGAGCAGCAACGGAACGCTGACGGTGCCTGCGAGACGGATTCAGAGTGCGCGGTGTACACACCGACGGTGCGTTGCGGCGACGCAGGTTCGGCGGCTGTCGCAGGTTGCTCGACCGCCGTTACGTCGCTCGATCTCGTAGCGTTGACGGCACGCGAGGCGGGCTTCTCGAACGACGTCTGCGCCTTGCTTACCGCGGCCTGCGTTTCCGCGCCCAGTTGCAAGGAGGTGCGCGCGCGCTGTGTCGCTCGTCATTGCGAGGCCGTCGCAGTGCCCTAACGCAACTCACGTCTTTCCGGCAACTACGCAGGGTCCCGACTGTCGTAGCTTGCCTGAACGCTCGACCTGCGCGACTCCTCGACCTGCGCGACTCAACGCACCTCCAAAAGCACCGCGGTCGCAGCGGAGCGGCAGGGGGAATGAGGACGAGTAGGCCGATTGCGTACAATAAGGCGGTCGAGGGCCTCGAGGCCGCCAAGCATCGTTACCTCGCGAGCGCGATCGAAGGCGACGAGTCGCAGCACTTCATCATCCTCGCGGCGCTCGTGCTCGGCCTCGCCGATCCGGGACCGAGCCTCACCGTCGAGAAGGCCACGCTGCTTCCGCCCAAGGCGTTCGTACGCACGGTCGGCTCGCAGCAGGGCCTCGAGACGCTGACCAGCTACTTCCCGAACGCCTGATCCGTGCGTGGGCCCTTGGGGCCCACCACGTGCAGGCTCTTCAGGTCGAGCGAGTAGAAGTCGCCGCACACCGGCGACGAGACGTGCGAGAAAGCGCGTGCACCACACTGTTCGCAGTAGAAGTGGTGCACGCCGTCTTCTGAAAACTGATAGCCGCGCAGCGTGTCCTCGCCGCGCATCAGCTTGAACGATCGTGCACGTCGCTCCCACACCGAGGGCGCGGCCTCGTGCGTGCTCGTCAGGTCGAGGCTCGCCTCG
Source organism: Polyangiales bacterium (assembly GCA_036277895.1). Lineage (GTDB taxonomy): Bacteria > Myxococcota_A > Polyangia > Polyangiales > DASUME01 > DASUME01. The sequence continues at coordinate 3,600 of DASUME010000738.1, read as the reverse complement.
TACACCACGCACCCGCACTGGCAGCCGCCACGGTAGCGGCGTGTGCGTGCGCTGGCGAAGAGAGGCTGGGCAGTCTCGAGCATCGTCGTCCTCCTGGGGTCGTGACGAGCTTGAGAATGCGCGAACGGTGTGAAGGCTTCCGTACTTTGTAGGTTAAGTTTCGTTAAGCCCGGAAGCTCCAGAAGAACGAGCGCCCGAACGAGGCCGTCAGCACCAGCGTCGCCAGCGCAGCAGGCAGCCAGGACGATACGAGCAACGCGGCGACGTACGCGGCGATCGAGGCCGCGAACGCGTAGCGCGCGAGCACGGAGCGCGGCGCCTCCCCGCGCGACGGGAAGACCCAGGTGACGAGCACGAACGCGTAGCGCAGCAGCCCGCCGAGCAGCACCCACGCGCCCACGCGCTCGAAGAGCAGGCTGCACACCACGAGCACCAGGAAGCCGTCGGCCTCCATGTCGAAGTGCGCACCCTGCGGCGAGCTCGCGAGCAAGCGGCGCGCGAGCCAGCCGTCGAGCCCGTCGATCGTGAACACGGCGAGCACGAACGCGGCCTGCCAGTGCGGCTCGCGCACGAACAGCGCGAGCGCCGAGGTGAGCGCGACGCGCAGCGCAGTCACGACGTTCGGCAGCACGCTGGGTGCGGCGTAGTGACGCAGCCGGTGCACCAGCCAGCCGAGCGCGAGCGGTCCGAGCAGCGCGAGCGCACGTCGGTCGAGCGCAGCGAGCGGCATCACCACGGCGAGCCCGCGCGAGGCCCACGCCGCGTCGCGGGCGAAGTCAGCCAAGCTCGGCTTCGTACGCGGCCTGCGCGACGTGCGACTCTACGAACACCACGCGCACCGCGTGCAGGCCTTCCTGGCCCGAGCCGAGCTCACTCCGGCGCGCCACCACGGCGTCGTGCACCCACTTGCACAGCACCTCGGTGGTCGTGTTGAGCGCGGGCAGCACCTGGTCGAGGTTCTGGTAGCGCAGCGGCTCCAGCACGCTCGCCAGCAGCGTGGTCGCGCGCCCGATGTCGACCACCACGCCGTTCGGGTCGAGCGTGCGCCGCTTCAGCTCCAGGTCCACCACGTAGGTGGCGCCGTGCATGCGCTGCGCGGGCCCGAACAGCTCGCCCTTCAGGCTGTGGGCGATCATCACGTGGTCACGGACCGAGACGCTGAACATGCCCTACAGGTAGCTCACTTCGAGGACGCGAGCGATTCGCCAGGCAACAACAGGCCGTAGCGACGCATGATCGCGCGCCCGGGCTCGCTGTTGACGAACTGCGCGAACGCCTTGCCGCCCTCGGCGTTATCGCCGTGGGTGCACACGACCAGCGTCTGGTCGATCGGCGCGTGCATGGCCTCGTCGACGCGCAGGTACGGCGGCGCATCGACCACCAGCGAGAGCGCGACCAGCGCGGCCTCGGCGTTCCCGCTCTCGGCGTACTGCATCGTCTGCTTGATGTTCTCGCCGACCACCAGCCGCGGCTGCAGCTGCTCCCAGAGCCCGGCTCGGGTCAGGGCCTCCTTGGCCGCCTTGCCGTACGGCGCGCTCTCGGGGTTGCCGATCGCGATGCGCTTGAAGCGCGGATCGGTGAGCTCCGCGAGCGTCTGCGCGGGTGCGACCAGGCCCGGCTTGCTCCACAGCACCAGGTGGCCGAGCGCGTACGGCGCGCGCGTCTCGGCCAGGCAATCCTTGGAGGTGACGAGGGCATCGACGAACGAAGCGTTGGCGCTCGCGAACACGTCGAACGGCGCCCCCGATGCGAGCTGCTTCTGCAGCATGCCCGAGGCGCCGAAGGTGAGCACCACCGGCTGCTTGCTCGCGGCCTCGAACGCCACGCGCACGTCCTCGAACGCGCGCGTGAGATCCGACGCGGCCGCGACGCGCACGGGGGCCAGCTTGGGTTCCACGGCCTTCTCGCAGCCCACGAGCAGGAGCAGCAGCGCCAGCCGTCTCATCCTTCGTCCTCCGAATAGATCACGCGTGTACATGGCGAGCCGCCGCCGAACACGCCAGCCAGCGCGTCGGGAAGACAAGCGAACGCGACGTCTTCTCCGAACAGCACGTCGAGTACCGGGTCCGCGAGCAACGAGAGCGCCTTCTCCAGCCGCCGGCGGTGGGTCCAGCGTGCGCGCCGCGCCGGGGCCACGTGTCCCACCTGCGAAGATACGATCTGCAAGCGTCGCGCATGGAACGCGCCTCCGAGCGGCAGCGCCACCTCGCGCGCGCCGTACCAGCTGAGCTCCACGATGCGCGCCTCGAAGCCGGCGAGCGAGAGCGCCGTCGCCAGTCCCTCGGGCTGCCCGCTCGCGTGCAGCACCACGTCGTACTCGTCGCGCGTGCGAAGGCGTGCACCCAGCGCCTCGACGATCGGGCCGCGCGCAGCATCGAGCTCGATGACATCCACCTCGCAGCCCGGGTGGCGCGCGGCCAGGTACGCGCACAGCGCGCCGACCACGCCCGCGCCGATCACACACACGCGGTCGCCCGCGCCGAGCGAGGCATCCCAGATCGCGTTCAGCGCGGTCTCCATGTTCGCGGCCAACACCGCGCGCTCCGGAGGCACGTCGGCAGGCACCGCGATCGTGGCCGCGCGCGGGACCACGTAGTGCGCCTGGTGCGGGTAGAGGCAGAACACGTCGCGCCCCTCGCTCTGGCCCACGCTCGCGTAGCCGTACTTCACGGGGAACGGGAAGCTGCCGTCCTGAAACGGCGCGCGCATGCGCTCGTGCTCGCTCGCGGGGATCTGGCCTCGAAAGACGAGCCCCTCGGTGCCGCGGCTTATGGCCGAGAACCGCGCCTGCACCTGCACCTGCTCGGTCCCGGGGATCGGCAGCGATTCCGTGCGCAGCTCGGCCTGGCCGGGGCCCGTGTACCAGAGCGCGCGCGTGAACATTCGGCACAGCTTGGGCTCGCCGACGCGGCGCGGCAACTGCGCCATCTGCCCGGGAAAACTCGCGGAAACCGAGCGCCCGCCGTGAGCGGTCTCAGCGGTCAAGAGGCTGTGCGCGAATCGGTATCGACAAGCTTGTAACGCTGGGTCTACATGTTCCTCGTGCGTGTACGTCGTTCCCTCCTCACCGCCGTCTGCCTGCTCTCTGCGTCGCTCTGCCTGGCAGACGACAAACCCGAGGGCGCCTGGACCGTGATCGATCGCGACGACGGCATCACCATCAGCAAGCGTCACCAGCCGGGGAGCTCGCTGCCTGCGTTCCGCGGCCAGGGCCGCATCCAGGGCAACGTGCTGCAGGTGCTCTCGCTGATGCTCGACCTGAAGGGTGTGCAGCACTGGGCGCACGGCGTCGACAGCAGCAAGCCGATCCAGCGCATCGATGAGCGCAGCCACCTGCTCTACCTCACCTCGGACCTGCCGTGGCCGGTGCGAGACCGCGACATGATCGTGCGCGCGGACGTCCAGGTGCTGAAGCCCAAGGAGCAGTTCCGGATCACGCTGCACTGCGAGCCCAAGGCATACCCCGACACCGATCTGCTGCGCGTGCAGCAGTGCCAGAGCGTGTTGATCCTGGGCAAGGTCGACGAAACCACGACCGAGATCGACTACCAGATGACGCTGGACCCGGGCGGCTACCTGCCGCGCTGGGCGATCGAGTTC
>DASUME010000737.1:0-5434 GCA_036277895.1 Polyangiales bacterium | reverse complement strand
GAGATGCTTCTCCTCCCAGCAACAACCTCGACGCCGCCACGCGCGACGCGGCGATCGACGGCAGTGCACCCGACGCGGCCAACCCTCCGAGCGATGCGCAGATCGGCACGCTCGACGCTGGCGATGCCGGCGGCAGCAGCGCGCGCAGCTTCGTGTACGTAGGCGGCTGGGACTGGAGCGGCAGCGTGTACCCGTTTCGCGGCTACGCGCTCGATCACGCGAGCGGCGCGTTCACCTCGCTCGGCGCCACGCTCGACTTCGGCGCCAATCCGTCGTCGATCTCGCACAACGTCGCGGGCGATCGGCTGTACGTGACCAACGAGTACGGTGGAGACAAGGGCGGCGTGACGGTCGCCAGCGTCGATCTCGCCAGCGGCGCAGCGACCAAGCTCGACAGCGCATCGGGCGCAGGCGCGTTCGTCTACTCGACGGTCCACCCGAACGGCAAGTACCTGTTCGCCGCGGACTACAACGAGGGCGAGATCGCGGTGTTCCGGATCGAGAACGACGGCAAGCTCGGGGACGAGACCGATCGCGTGAAGTTCCCCAAGGCCGGCGATGACAGCGCGCAGTCCCACTCGGTGGGAGTGCACCACGACGGCAAGTGGGTCTACGTGCCGAACAAGGCGCTCGACACCATCGCGCAGTTCACGTTCGACGAGCAAACCGGTGCGCTCGACCGGCGTGACGACATCGAGAGCGAGGGCGGCCCGCGCCACATCGCGCTCTCGGGCGAGTATGCGTTCGTGATGCACGAGGGCAGCAGCGTGCTGCGCTCGTTCGCGGTCGAGTCCGACGGCGACCTGCGCGAGCTCGATGACGCCTCCGCCTTGCCAAGTGACTTCGAGGGCGAGAGCCGCGGCGCGCACGTCTTGGTCCACCCCAACGGTCGCTACGCGTACGCCTCGAACCGCGGGCAAAACAGCATCGCGCTGTTCGACATCGGCACGGGTGGCGAGCTCACGCTGCGCGCGAACACGCCGAGCGGCGGCGACGACCCGTGGGACTTCGCGATCGACGCGGACGGCAAGCTGCTGGTGCTCGTCAACACCGGTGACCAGGAAGGCACGACGGGCTCGCTCAACCTGTTCAAGATCGCCGACGATGGCGTGCTCTCCGCGTTTGGCACGCCGGTCGGCAACTTGAAGGTCCCGACCGGCGTGACGCTGGTGCGCGCGCGCTAGCGCATCACGGCGCGTCCTGGATCAAGGCCTCGAACGTATCCGAGTGCTTCTCCTTGCCCCAGAACTGGATCCGGCACACGTCGCCCAGGCCCTGGCCGACGCGACCGATGTGTAAGCCGACCGACTCGGGCTCGTTGACCATGAAGCGGCAGGCGTAGCTCCGGCGGAACTGGGTATCGAGCGTCACGCCCATGGTTCGCTCCGGCAGCTTCGTGGTGCTGGCCGCAGGCTTCCAGCTGAGCAGGCACTCGGGACCGGGCGCGTAGACGTCGTACTGCGCGCCCATCTGATCGGCCCCCTTGCCTTCCCACAGGCCGGTCGCGAGATCGAAGGCCGCGAAGTAGCACCCGTAGTCGAAGGTCCCGTCCGGCTTTCCGTTGGCCTTGCCGTGCAAGTACGTGCCGTCGGGTTGCTTGACGCGGCACATGTACTGCTTGCGCTCCTGCAGCATGCCGTCGTCTCCCTGCACCAGCAGGCTGTCGACGAGCACGCGTGCGTCCTTCGGGATCGGGCCCTGCGCGGTCACGGGGATCCAGGTCCACTCGTCCGCGCACCAGCGGCTCGGCGGAGCTGCATCGGGCGACGGGGGGGGTGGCGGCGTCGCGTCCATGGTCGCGTCGCGCGGGCCGGCGTCGAGGCTGGGACCCGCGTCAGTCCCCGCGTCGAGCACACCGCCGTCCTCGGTACTCCACGGCGGGATCGAGAGCCAGTCCGGGGTCAGCACCGGGTCCAGCAGCGGGAGCTCGCTGCCGGGCGTGTTGGTCGTCGCGGCGCACACGGCACCTTGCTGACAGGTCAGACAGCTGGCGCCGCGACAGTTGGTGTTCGGCTCGCACAGCGTGCCCAGCGGGATGGCTCCGCACGGAGTCAGCCAGAGCGAGAGCACGCGCTTCTCCTGCGCCACGAACGAGCTCAGCGCGCGCGTCTGCGTCAGCACACCCGCCGCGTTCAGCGCCTCCGCGATCACCTCGACGGGCTCGTCGCTGTCGTTGTCGCCGAGCGGAAGGATCTGCACGTCTACCGGCCAGCGCTGCACGTCTGCGGCCATCAGTGTGACGTTGTTCTGGGCGTTCTCGCGGCCGTTTGCGCCGAACACCTGCACGCGCACCGAGCTCATCGTCGAGCTCACCTCGTTGGATGCGTAGAGACGGAGCGTCAGCTGCGTCTGCGGCTCGGTGATGGTCTCGGTTCCGCAGCTCGCGAGCGCCGCACATGCGAGCGCGATAGAGAGCATCTTCATGGGGCCTCCAGGGCGCGCACGACGGCGCCGACGGGCGTGTTCGGCGTCAGTGCCGTGTCGCCCACTTCATGTCGCTCGCGCTTCGGAACGGTCACCGCGATCACCACCGCGGCCGCCACCGCGGCCACGCCTGTCCACAGCCAGGGGTTGCGGTAGAGCGGCCGCTTTGCCGCGACGTCCGCGCGCTGCACGGGAGACGGGCTCGTCAGCTCCACGCGTGGGCCTGGCGCCGGCGGCGCCGCGACGACCATGGGCGCAACGCGCGTGAGCAGGAATGGCAACACCTGTTCTTCCCCACCGAGCACCTGCAGCGGCCGCGTCTCCGCCAGGTAGTCCGCAGCATCGGCGGTCACGACGTGCGAGCCGATGTCGAGGATCAGCAGCGCCGCCGGATCTACCGAGGCGCCGTCGACGTGCAGCCGCGCACTGGCAGGCTCCAGCTGCGGTGTGTAGCGGCCCACGAAGTCGAACGAACGCTTGAGTACGTTCTCGGTCGTGAGCTTCAGCTCGCCGGTGAGCGGTCGACTCTGCGCGGCGAGCGCGCGCTGGAGGTACTCGATGGCAGCGCCATATTGGCGCAGCTCGAACGACGCCAGGCCGAGCCCACGCAGCGTGCGTGCACTCGGTAACAGCGTGTGTGCACGAAGGAAAAGCGCACGTGCTTCGGAGTAGCGACCCGCGTCGAACTCCGACAGCGCCTCGCTGACCAGAGCACGGTACTCGGGTGGTTCAACGTCATCATCCTGGGCTGATACCGGCGCGCTCGTGAAGATGACACCGAGCGCCAGCATGAGCGCGGGCAAGATCGTGGCGAACATGTCTGCAACCCCTGCGGAAGAGAGCCGTTGCAGCATACGTTCGGGGTTTGGGTTTCTTACTGTCCGGCGTCGTGCGAGGCATCGATACGCAGGAGGGCAAGATCCGGAGCGCGCGGTCGTATAGCTATTCCGATGGCTGCGTATCCAGGCACAGGAGAGGTCGTCAGCGGCAAGTACCGCATCGTGCGGGTCCTCGGCGAGGGCGGCATGGGGATCGTGCTGGAAGCGACCAACATCAACACTGGCAAGCGCGTGGCGCTGAAGTGGATGCACCCGCACGTGTCCGCGGATCCGGTCGCCGCCGAGCGCCTGCTACGCGAGGCGCAGGTCGCTGCACGCGTGCGTCACCCCAACGTGATCGATGTCTACGACGTCGAGCGTCACGCCGAGGCCGTGTTCCTGGTCATGGAGTACCTCGAGGGCGAGCCGCTGCGCGCGCTGCTCGGGCGCGGCGACACGCCGATCGCGGACATCCTCGCGATCATGATCAGCGTGATGCACGGCTGCAGCGAGGCGCACAAGCGCGGCATCGTGCATCGCGACATCAAGCCCGAGAACATCTTCCTCGCCACGCAGGGCAACGACCCCAAGCCGGTCCCCAAGCTGCTCGACTTCGGTATCTCCAAGCTCGCGCTGCAAGATCTGCATCAGCTGCCGCTGACCAAGACCGGTGCCACCTTCGGCACGCCCGTGTACATGTCCTACGAGCAGCTGTCTGGCCGCTCTGACCTCGACGCGCGCACGGATGTGTACAGCTTCGGCGTGATGCTCTACGAGGCGCTCACCGGGCGCATGCCCTACGAAGCGACCAGCGTGCATGCCGTGATCATCAAGATCGCGACCGAGACGCCGGTGCCGCTGCGCGAGTACGCGCCGCACGTGCCGGCGGGGCTGGAGCGCGTGGTGTTGGCGGCGCTGCGGCGCGATCGCGACAAGCGCCTGCCGACGATCGACGCGTTGCGTACTGCGCTCGAGCCGTTCGTGTTCAGCCCGACCTTGCGCCGCGTGCTCGCGCCGAAGGTGACGACCATGGATCCCACCTTGCCGCGGCAGACCTTCCCACCGGCATCACCCGCGGCCGCGTCCACGTTTCCCAGGCGCCGGCAGCACTCGTTGTCGCTGCGTATGGGGATCGCGGTGCTGGCGTGTGTGCTGATCGCGCTGGTAGCGGCGGGGATCACGCGCAGTACTCCGAACGCGGCGCGTGCGAACAGCAGGCTCCCGCCCGCGGCGCCGGTGTTGCCCGCTGCCGTGGCGCCCGCTCCTCAACCCGTCGTGGTGACCCCCGAGATCGTACCGGCACCCGAGTCACTGCCGCCGGTCGCCGCCCCTGTCGCGCCGCGCCCGCGGGCGGTCGTCGCGCCCGCCCGGCCGGCAGCTGCACCCGCGCCGAATTGGGACTTTGGCGTCGCGCCCGCGCGCACCGGCAAGCGCCGCATCGACACGCCGCGGCTCGACGAGTTCTAGACCGTAGACCACGCCCATCCCCCTTCGCCGAGCTTCTCGCTCAGGGTGTACTGGCCGAGCCGGCGCGCGGATCCTCGCTCGACTGGCTGTCGAGCGAGCGGATGCCGGTCTGGAGCGGTCGCAGCTGCTCGGTCACGTCAGCGCGAGTATCACACCTCGACCGGGGCCACGCTCATCACCTCGCGCACCTCGATCTGCATGTGCAGGGGCTTGCCGTCGGGTCCGGGCGCCGACGACGCGCGGGCCGCGATCTCATAGGCCTCCTGCGCGTTGTCCACGGCGACGATCCAGTAGCCCGCGAGGAACTCCTTGGCCTCCGCGAACGGGCCGTCCGTGACCAGCGGGGCATTGGCCTCGTTGGAGCGCACCACGCGCGCTTGCCCCGGCGGGGCCAGGCCCTCGCAGCCCACCAGCTGGCCCCGCTCGCGCAGCTCGCGGTTGAAGTCCTTCATGAACTTTATGTGCTCGCCGAACGCCTCCGGGGTCCACTGCTTCATGAGCGCCCACTCACCGTCGCCGCGTGGGGCGTGCATCATCAGGATGAACTTCATCGTCTCCTCCTTGTCTCTCGGTCGGGGCCGACCGCGGCGGCTCGACATCGGACGTAGACTTTCCTGGAGGCGGGGCGAAGAAAAACGCCCGCGCCTCGTTCGAGGGGCGGGCGTTCGTTCGTGCACGCTGAAGCTCAGGGCGTGGCGGGCAGCGCGGCCGGGCCCGGTGCGGGT
>DASUME010000736.1:0-3546 GCA_036277895.1 Polyangiales bacterium | reverse complement strand
TGCTGCACGCGAGCGCTCCGCTGCGCACAACTACGGACCGTCAGATCTCAGTCAGGTCGATCGATGTCGTAGACCTGAGATCTGATCGCAGCTCGCACGGCCTCCGGCGGCTCATAACCAATCCGCGCGCGTACTCTATTCCTGCTCCGCGATTCGGCGTGTTGGTCGCGAGGCGAAACTCACGATGCGATCGTGACGCGATGATCGCGGCGCATGACGCACTTTGCGCCGGATCGATTTCGCCCGCGGAAAAAGGCCCTAATGGCCGCTCGTTCGCGAATCCGTGCGCGCCTCGTTCACTTTGTGCAGCGCGCGAACAGAGCACTTTTTATTCGCAGCGAACTCTGCTTCGAGCGTCGAGAATCAGTGGACTGTTTTCGCGGGCTGTGTATCAGTGTGCCCTCGAACGCGGGGCAGAGCCCCGCACTATGACGCGCTGAGGCGCAGACGAAGAAGGAGCAGTTCATGAAAAGACTACTTACCTTGTTGGCGCTCGCCGGCCTCAGCGCCGCTGCCGGCGCCTGCGGCGACGACAGTGGAGATGACGGCGACGACAAGGGCGAGGTCAAGACCGACGCCGCTGTTAAGGCGGACGCCAAGGTGATCCGTCCCACGCAGATCGACAACCTCGCGGCCACGTGTGAAGCGAACGGCGACTGCAAGGGCGTCGGCGCCGTGGAGTGCTTGACCGAGTTCGGCAGCGAGATGTTCGGCGGAACGCAGGAGCTCGAGGGCGGTTACTGCACCGCTGCTTGCAACGACACGCTCGAGTGCGGCGCCAACGGCGCATGCCCTGTGGCCGACCTCGTGTCCAACCCGCAGATCGCCACGATCCTGAACCTGTTTGGTGGCACGGAAGCCCTCAGTGGCATCATCCCGCAGAACTGCATCGCGACCTGCACGGTCGGCGACGCGGGCGGTCAGGGCACCTGCGCGCGCGCAGATCACCTGTGCCGCAAGCTCATTCCCGACGGCGAAGCGGCCGCGGGCGCGCCTCCCGCCCTCGCCGGCGCCCTCGCCGGTCTCCCGGGCCTGCAGAAGACCTACTGCCTCCCGGAGATCGATATCCAGCTGGGCGACGCGGGCATCCGCCGCGACGGCGGTGCGGCCCTCCGCGTGAGCGGCCTCGACGCGGGCATCTGAGCCCCACGAGGCGCGCCGCGGCTCTCGAGCCAGCAAGCGCGCGCCTCGCCAGAACTAGATAAAGCCGGCCCGGGTTTGCACCCGGGCCGGCTTTGCGTGGAGCGTCCGCCTGCGAGGGCGAACGTCAAACGGTCTCGCGAGCCCGGTTTCGGCAGCGTTCCGGCCCCACGTCGGGTGCGAAAAATGCCTCAGCGGGCGCGGCGGCACTCGGCGATGAAGCCGTAGTAGACGCGAATCCAGCGTTCGTTGCGCGCGCGGCGGGCGCTCTCGTCGGCGTCGAGACCGGGATCGGCGGGCGAAGCCTCGACCTCCGCGCCGGCGCACGCAACCAGGCGCGCCGCACGGTCGATGTGGTAGTCGCTGGTCACCAGCAGCACGCGCGGCGCTCGCTGCAGCCGCGCGCGCAGCAGCGCGATCGACAGCCGCGCATTCTCGATCGTGTCGCGCGAGGCGCGCTCGCGCAGGATCGCTGCGCCGGGCACCCCCGCCTGCTCGGCATGCGCCGCCATCACGTCCGCCTCCACGGCGCCGCCGGGGCTCTCGCCGCCAGACATCACGAGCCAGGGTGCGCGGCCAGCGCGATACAGCGCGACGCCGTGGTCCACGCGCGCGCGCAGCTCGCTCTCGATCGCGCGATCACGCAGCGGAGGGCGATGGCCGAGCACCAAGATCGCGTCGGCCTCGAGCCGTGCCGTCGGCGCTGGCACCGCGGCACACGCACTCAAGAGCGAGAGCACGCAGGCGAGCCGCATCAACCGACGTTCGAGATCGCCAGCGGTGGGATCGAGCCGCGGTTCTGCGCGCCGTCGAACAGCCGCATGCGCGCGTCGACGCCGACCACATCGCCGGGCCGCATCTCGTGCCACACGTTCTCGCCGCTGAGCGGCACGCTGGTGAAGATCATGTGGTTGACGAAGCCGTCCTGCGTGGGCGCCTCGCAGGCCGCCGCGAGCTTCTTGCACACCGCGCGATCGGCGCACAGCGTCTTGTGCGTGGAGTAGTTCAGCTCCTTGCCCCCGTGATGGCCGAGCATGGTCGCGCCGTCGGTCAGGATGCAGCTGAGCAGGCTCGGCTTCTCGGCGCCCACGTCGCACGTCTCGCGCACTTGCTCGAGCGCACGCAGTAGCGCGCTGCGCACGTCTGGCAGCGTGAAGCGGGAGTCGAGCGCGCCGTAGCGGAGCAGCTGCGTGAGCACCATGAAGAAGATCACCTCGCTGTCGGTGTCGCCGAGGATGAAGCGCGCGAGCCTTGGCGAGATGTGCGCGAGCAAAGCCTCCCGCTTGTCATGGAAGTTGGGGATGTCGCCGTTGTGGGCGAACACCCAGCGGCCATGCTGGAACGGGTGGCAGTTGAGCACGTTGAGCGCGCCCTGCGTCGCCTTGCGCACGTGCGCGACCACCGTCTCGCTGGCCACCACACCGCTGACGCGCTGGAACACGCGATCGCTCAGCGCGGACGTGGCGCTGCGCATGACGTGGGGCGTGCCGTCGACGTAGTACGCCACGCCCCAACCGTCAGGGTGCTGCTCCGAGAGTCCACACAGCGCGTTGTCAGCCTGCACCAACGAGCGGTGCACCTGGCTCTGAATCACGCTGCGAAACCCGAACAGCCTGCACATCGGCTCCTCCGAGGTCGGATCTTACTCCACGCTCGGCGTCCGGCTCGTTTCAGTAGCGGTAATGCTCGGGCTTGTAGGGGCCCGCCGCCGGAATGCCGAGGTACTCGGCCTGCTTGGACGAGAGCCTCTCGAGCTTGACACCGAGCTTGGGCAGGTGGAACGCGGCCACCTTCTCATCGAGCTGCTTCGGCAGCACGTAGACCTTGCCCTTCTCGTACTTGCTCGTCTCCTGCCAGAGCGTGAGCTGTGCCAACACCTGGTTGGAGAACGAGCAGCTCATCACGAAGCTCGGGTGACCGGTGGCGCAACCGAGATTTACCAGTCGACCGCTGGCCAACACGATGATCTTCTTCCCGTCCGGGAAGACGTAGTGATCGACCTGCGGCTTGATCTCTTCCTTCTTGATCTCCGGGTTCTTCTCCAACCAGGCGATCTCGATCTCCGAGTCGAAGTGGCCGATGTTGCAGAGGATCGCCTCGTTCTTCATGACCTGCATGTGCTTGCCGGTGATGACGTCGACGTTGCCCGTGGCGGTGACGAAGATCTCGCCCAGGGGCGCGGCCTCGTCCATCGGCAAAACCTGGTAGCCCTCCATCGCCGCCTGCAGCGCGCAGATCGGGTCGATCTCGGTGACGATCACGCGTGCACCGAGCGCGCGCAACGCCTGCGCACTGCCCTTGCCCACGTCGCCGTAGCCCGCCACCACGGCGACCTTGCCCGCGAACATCACGTCCGTCGCGCGCTTGATGCCGTCGCCGAGCGACTCGCGGCAGCCGTACAGGTTG
>DASUME010000735.1:0-2660 GCA_036277895.1 Polyangiales bacterium | reverse complement strand
ATGACGGACGGAACCACGAGGGACGAGCCCGAGTCGCTGCAGGTGGACGCCGACGAGCGCGGCGCGTCCGTCGCCGAGACTCCAGACCCGATCTCCAAACAGTCTGCGCTCAGTCCCGATCCGGCCTTCGATGTCTTCCTTCGCGACGTGGCTTCGACCAGCGCGTTGTACGGCGTGCGGCTGCCTGCGGTCGGCGAGGTGATCGCGGGCAGGTATCGGATCGAAGAGCGACTCGGCGGTGGCGGCATGGGCGCCGTGTTTCGCGCCACGCACCTGATCAGCGAGAAACAGGTGGCGGTGAAGTGGATGCTGCGCCCGGCCTCCGACGACCAGACGCGCCGACGTTTCCTGCGTGAAGCCAGGGCCGCGGCGCGCATCGATCACCCGAACGTCGTGGATGTGTACGACGCCGGGCAGCAGGGCGACCTGGGGCTCTACATGGTGATGCAGCTGCTGCGCGGCGAGACGCTCGGCACCCGCATCAAGGGCGGCGTGCTCGCTCCGGAGGAGGCGGTAGAGCTGCTGCTGCCCGCGATGCGGGGCGTGAGTGCCGTACACCGCGCGGGCATCATCCATCGCGATCTGAAGCCGGAAAACATCTTCCTGTGCGAGGACAAGAACACGCGCACCATCCAGGCCAAGGTCCTCGACTTCGGCATCTCGGCGATGGCGGCCTGCGACCCCAACGACCCCACGCTCACGCGCGACGGCGCGGCGCTGGGCACGCCCGCCTACATGTCCCCGGAACAGCTGCGCGACGCGCGCAAGGTGGACGCGCGCACCGACGTCTACGCGTTCGGCGTGATCCTCTACGAGGCCTTCACCGGCCGGCTGCCCTTCGCCGCCGAGAGCTACAACGGCTTGATCCTCGAGATCGTGCACGGAACACCGCGCAAGCTGCGCGAGCTGCGGCCCGACCTGCCAGCGGGCCTGGAGCAAGTCGTGCTCCGCGCGTTCGCCCGGCGCGTGGAAGACCGCTTCGCGACCATCGACGAGCTGATCGTCGCGCTGCAGCCGTACCGCGGTGCACGACGGGCGAGCTCGGAGAGCAGGGTTCCGATGCGCGGCGCTGCGTCGACGGACCGCCGCGCGCGCGGATCGGTATGGTTGGCACTCGGCGCGCTGCTCGTGTTGCTCGCCGTCGCGAGCTGGGGCGTGCAGCGCTACGTGCTCTCCGACTCCTCGAGCGGCGCCATACGCGTGCCGGTTCCGCCGCTCCCGGCGCCGACCGCGCGTGCGGAGCTCGCTCCGGTCCGCTCCGAGGGGGTCTCCCCTCCGGTGGCAACGACCGAGCCTGCGATCGAACCGGTCACCGCGCCGCGGCCGCCAGCGCCGAGCAGTCCGGGCGAGCGCCCTCGTCAGGGAAGGTTCGCCAAGTCTCGACGTATCGAAGCTCGATCGGGAACCATTTCTGCAGACGAGCTTTAGCGAGGTCACCAGTGCTCCGAAGCCGTATGCGACCGAACCTGGTCGTGTCACTGACGCTGTCGTGGAGCCTGGCCTCGGTGTCACTCGCGCAGGTACCTGCCCCGGCTGCAGGCGCCGCGACGAGCCTGCCGTCCGCGGAGCTCGGCCCAGAGCGGGCCTCGTCCGATCCTCCGGCCGCGACGCGCGCCGCGTACAAGCAGACCACGGACGCCGCGATCGCCGAGTTCGAGGCGGGGCGCTTCGCGGAGGCGCGCGCGCTGTTCCTGCGCGCCCACGCGCTGTGGCCGAGCGCGCGCACGCTGCGCCCGCTCGGCATGACGGCCTTCGAGCTGCGCGGCTATCCGCAAGCGCTGGTGGAGCTGCAGGGCTCGCTCGATGACACGCGCCGCCCGCTCGAGCCGAAGCAGCGCGCCCAGGTGGTCGTGTTGATCGAGCGCACGCGCGACTTCGTGGGCAGCTACCACCTTCGCGTCTCTCCGAGCACGGCGGAGCTCTGGCTCGACGGCGCCCCGCTCGCGCTCGAGCCGGAGGGTCAGCTGGTGCTCGCCGTGGGGCAGCACGAGCTGAGGGTGCGCGCGCCTGGCTACCAGGAGCTGCGCCGCACGTGGTTGGTGCAGGGTCGCGAGCAGGCCGAGCTCACGTTCGATCTGCTCGAGCTGCAGCGCGAGGTGGCGACGCCCGCTCCGGCTCCCCCTGCACCGGCCCTGCTGGCTGCCGCACCGACGGCTCCGGAGCCGCGCGTCGACATGCCCCCTGCCGTGCCACGGGTGGACGCGCCCGCGCGCGACAGGCGCGTTCCGCTGGCCTGGAGCGCCCTGAGCCTGGGCGCGGCGGGCGTGGTCGTGGGCGCCGTGATGGGCGGCCTCGCGCTGCAGCGCAAGCACACGGTCGACGACCACTGTCCCAACGAGGTCTGCGCTCCGGCCTACGCCGACGACCTGAAGCAGCTGGAGCGCTTCGCCGACACGGCGACGGCCGGCGTGGTGATCGGCGCCGTGGGGGTGGGACTCGGAACGTACCTGTGGGTCGCGGCTCGCCGTGCGCAGCGCCACGCCGAGCGCGCGTCGCTGACGCCGAGCTTGGGGCTCGGCACGGCCGGCCTGGCAGGCAGGTTCTAGATGGCTCCGCTCCACCGGGTGCTCCCACTGCTTCTCCTCGCGTGGTGCGGCTGCGCGAAGGTGCTCGGCGTCGACGACTACTCGGTGCAGTCCAATAGCGCCAGCATCAGCGAC
>DASUME010000734.1:0-4292 GCA_036277895.1 Polyangiales bacterium | reverse complement strand
TGGGCGCGCGCATCTAGGGCGAGAGCGGAGTCGGGCACGCTCTCGCTCGCGCCATCTTCTTCGCTCGAGTGGGAGGAGGCGTCGGCTGGCGCGGAACCACGTGCATCGAGCGACGCGTCCGCACTGCCGACGTCGGCATCACCATGCGTCGGGTCCCTGGCTGCCGCATCTTGCGCGCGCGTGTCTTCCTCTTCGTTGCATCCCGACGCACCGCAGAGCAGTGCCCCCACTGCGATCGCGGCGATGCATTCTTTCGACTTGGTCCGAGTCGTCACTGTTCCCCCATCTCGTATCCACGCCTATGGCAGCGTCTTTGGCGCGTGCTCGCGTTTCGTCGGTGACGCGTTAGAGTCCGCCGAGAAGCTCGTGCATGGAGCCTGCGCGTCGGAACTTGCCCTCGCTGTTAATCGCCTCCACGCGGTCGGTGTAGAGGAAGAGGGTGCCGATCTCGTCCGCTCGCAGTTTGCGCTCAACGAAGCTGGCCGCTGCCAGGTGCTGCCAACCTTCCCCCTTGTCTTTTTCAAGCTGCAGCGCTCCGCGAAGCCGCTCCACCTCCGCGATCAGCCGCACCACACCGTCCTTGACTTGCTCGGGGGTGAGCGCGAACGAAGCACCCTCCAATTCTGTCGGCGTGTCGGTCACTCGCAGATCATCACGGCCCCAGAGGCTCTTGAGCGTGGCGAGTTCGTCGTCGGTCATTGGGCGTCCCCGCATCAGCGGTATCGGTTGAGCTCTGCCTGGTCGTTGTGCGCTTTGCTCAGCACTGCTGCCGCGCACCGATTCGCGCCGCGGTAGTAGCGAATGCCAGCACCTTGCTGGACCATCACCAGCATCGTCTCCACGACGTGGCCGCACTCGGTGACATCCTCTGTTCGATAAGGCTCGCGGCTCTCGCGGAGTGTTGCGATCAGAGCACCCGGTCCTGGGTTGTTGTGGCACTCGCCATCGTCATTTTGGATGACAAACCAGTCGTTTTCGGCGCGATAGCCTGCGCACGCGTCGTGCACGATGCTTGGCGGAGGCGGCCGCACGTGCATCGGCTCGGCCGCGGCCGCAGGTGTGAACATCTCCGATCGCAACACGCCGAACGCGATCGCACCCCCCAAGCCGAGAACGAGAACCGCGGCCTTCGCCGCGAGCACAGGGGTACTCTCCTTGGGGTCAGTCATCCGTTGACCATGAGGCGTGCCCGCGTTTCCACACAACTGCCAGCGTGCCTGCGCGGGCGGGGGTAAGAGCGTCGGCGACACGAGCGCCAACGCAGCTACCGACTCTGCGGTAGCGGCGATCGCCCGGAACCGCCCGCGCCGACGCGCGCGCTAGATTTTCGCGACGGTTGTGCCTACGTGATGCCCCCTTGGACACCGCGCGCATGCCATCGCACGCGTCATCTGCGCGCCGCGCGCGTCCTCCGTGAACGGATGCCGCGTCGCGGTACGGCTACGCGGCGAGCGCCACGATCATGCAGCAACCTTCGAGAGAGGGACAACCTTCAGCTGCCCGTCGCCCGCATCCCAAAGCGTGCAGAAGAACGACTGGCCGTTGATCGAGATCGCGTGGCGCTCGAGGAACCTTCGGAGAGAACGCGCGTCGGCTCCCACTTGCTCCAGCTCCTTCGGCGTGACCGATAGGCGTCCGCGGGCGTACGGATTGGGTTCGTGGCAGAGGGCGTGAAATCGTCCGTACATGGCTTCCAGCTGACGGCGAGTGAGGCGTCGGTCGGGCTGTCCCTCGATGACTCGCATGACGTTGTGCATCGCGCGTTCGAGCGCGTTCGCGTCGCGGAAGATGCTCGGTGATGGCAAGGCGAGCAGCTGCCGCTTCTCGAGCCCACCGAGGATCGCTTTCGCACCCCGTCCTCGGCGGAGGCTCGAACTGAGGGAAAGCCCGGAATGCTCCGCGATCAGCAGGCTGCCGTAGGCGATCGCTTCGATCACCTTGCGGCCGTGCATCGCAACATCCTCCGCGGCTTCCAACGTCTGGGCCGGCAGCTTTTGGTCCATTGCCTCGAGATGCTTGCGCACCCTCAGCATCGTGTCTGCGTACACGGAACCCGGTTCGTGTTGACTCTTCGTCTTCATGTTCCTCCTCGGCAGAACGCTCATGATACGAGCGCTTGGCCCACCAGTGGAAGAGGCGCAGGTCCGATGCGCGGCGCAACCGTCCGCGGTTGGTTACGATCCGTCGCGTGGAAGTAGCCGTAACAACGACCGGGCGGCCGGCAGCACGGCAGCACGCTGTTCGAGAAGCTTCACGCCTCCAACCGCGAGTGCGGCGATCGCTTCGAGAAGGGCGCGCAGCGCCTCGACCGAGCTCGCATCGAAGGGGAGCACGGCTCCTCCTGTGATCTTGGCGATACGCTGGAACACCACGCGACTCGGCTCGACGTCCAGCGCGCGCTTGTCGTCATGCAGGATGAGGACGCGGGTCCCACGAAGCCGGAGCGCGGTGGCCGCGCTCTCCGCGCTCTCCGCGCTCTCCTCGAACACGTCGCCGATGTACACGAGCACCTTCACGTCCTTGGCTTCGCAACAACGCTCCATGATCTCAATGATCCGAGTCGTGCCGGCCTCGCAGGAGAGACCTGCCGCGCGGTCCCGTAGGGAGCTCGGCTCGGAGACGAAGTCGCTGAACACCTTCAGGCGCGAGCCACCGTGCACGGCGAGCGCCACGTCGAGCTGCCCCGGCAGTGCGAGAAAGAGCGCGTCGCTGGTCGCCTTCGCGGCTTCCCACGCCGGCTCGCGCGAGGCCGTGGCGTCGAGCGCGAAGACCAGGCGGGGTCGTCCACGCGGCGCAAGCGCTGCGGCGACGAGGGCCGGGTCGCCATGCGTCGCCGGGGCCGCCAGCGGCACACTCGCCTTCGCGGCCCGTACCTTCGCGAGGAAGCGACCCTGCTTGGCAGACGGGGCCTTGGCGATTCGCGTATCGCCACGCTTCACGGGGAGCTTTCTGGATTCGTCCTCACTCATGCTTCGCCTCGTGCTGCTGCGTCGCGCGCGGCGCGTATTGCTTTGTACGCCTCCAGGACGGCGCGCGACAGCCAGGCGCTGGCGCCGCCGGAGGTGTCGGGGTGCACGGCCTTCATCGCCGTACGGAAGGCCGCGGTGACCTCCTCCATGGTCGCATCCGGCTGTACGCCGAGCACGTCGTACGGGTCGTGCGCCGAACGGTTCGAGGGAGCCGAGTCGTTGTCGAGCACGCGCTCGCGCCAGTCCGGCACCGCGGCGTCGAGCCAGGCCTCGAGCAGCGCCGCGTCGGTGTCGAGCTCGCGCGTGCGCAGCGCGCCCAGCACCGACACGAGCGCGTGCAGCGTGAGCTGGTGCAGTTCGGTCCCTGCCGCGACGCCTTCGAAGTCCATGACGAACGATCCCTGCACGGTGCCGTCGGGCTGCAGGACGACACGGATCACCTCGCCCTGATCGGCATTCCTCTCCCGGCTGCGCGGGCGACCGCGCGGTCGCTTGAGCTCGAGATCGGGATCGACCCCGAGCCATCGGCACACCTCGCGCATAATGCCGCGCTCGACCTCTTGGCTCACGGAGCAGATCGGCCGCAGCGCATCAACGCGCAGGTCTTCGACCAAGACGCCGCCGGGTGCTGCCTGCACGAGCTCCCAGAGCTGCAGCGCGCGCACGAGATCGGCTTCCCACGCGGCAGCTCCGGCGTCGGCGATGCGTTGGGTCGCGGTTTCGAGGTCGCCGAAGACGCCGCACGCCACGCGGTACACGTACTCACTGATCAAGCACGTGCTGACCTTTGTGACGGGGAGCCAGGCGTCGCTTGGCGGAGGTTGGCCGGTCGGCGCGCCGCCGCTGGCGAGCGCGGTGAGGAAGGGATGATCAAGCATGGGGGCGGCGCCCTCGACGAGGTCGAGCGGCCGCGGGATGCGCTGGGACTGTCCAGGCTTGGGCCAGAGGGAGTCGAGGGAGCGCGCCGACCACGCCACGAGCGCGCTGGGCGTCGGTTGGTCCTTCGGTAGCGCGTTGCGTGCGGCCTCTTGGGTGGCGGTCGGCAGGTCCTTCCAGCGCCACGCGCGGCGCTCGAGCATGTCGAGGATCGTCGGGCCTACGACGAAGCCTGCGGGCGTGCGAATCGGGAGTTCAGGCACCTCGAGCACGAGCTGTTCGGGGTCGAGCCGCTTCGCGCTCGCGTGCCGCTTCCTCGCTTCGGCATGCGGGTCGCGAAGCGGCGCGGGGTGGCGGTAGAGCAGGTCGCTGCGCCGGAAGTGAATCCGCGCCCTGACCTCGCCCGGGGTCGTCCGTACATGCCGCGCGTGCCACGCCATACAATTG
>DASUME010000733.1:0-3050 GCA_036277895.1 Polyangiales bacterium | reverse complement strand
CGACCTGCTCACCACCATCCCGCTCGCGCTGATCGACGACGGCGACCTGGCCCTGCTCGGCGCCAGGTACGCCGCGCTGTCGCTGCTGCCCTACCGCTGAACCTGGTACAGTGCGGGCATGTCCGACCGGGACCAGCTCGTTCGCAGCTTGCAGGAGGCGCTCCAGGCGCGCCCCGAGGTGCGCGAGGCGTACCTCTTTGGGTCGCAGGCACGCGGAAAGACCAGGGCTGAGAGCGACGTAGACGTGGCTGTGTACGTCGATCCCGCCGCGCTGGAGAACTATGTGGGTTGGTTTGGGTACGACGCCGAAATCGGGACGGAGCTGATCGGCGCGCTCCGGCGCAACGACGTCGACCTGGTGGTCCTCAACAAGGCCCCGCCCCTGCTCTACTACCACGTGCTCCGCGATGGGATCCGGCTGCTCACGCGCGACGCCAAGGAGACCACCACGCGTGAAGCACAAGCCCTCTCGCGCTACTTCGACTACATCCCGCAGCTAAACAAGATCGACGAAGCGCATCGGCGACGCTTGAGGAGCGCGAAGTGAACGCGGGCTCGATGGATGATCAGGTCGTCCGGCGTCATCTGACCTCGCTCGATACCGCGCTGTCCCGTCTCGAGCCACACAGCACGCTCGAGCTCGCGGCTTACCTGGCAAGCCCGGATCTGCAGTGGTTCGTGGAGCGCGGACTGCTGATCTGCGCGCAGAACGTGCTCGACCTGGCCGTGCACATCACGGCAAGCGCAGGCCTCGACAGCCTCACCTACGCGTCGAGCATCGATGGGCTAGCGTCCATGGGTGTCCTACCCAGGGATTTCGCCGCCGACCTTCGGAAGCTCGGTGGCTTCCGGAATGCGCTCGTGCACGCCTACCTCAGCGTCGACCCGAGCAAGGTCCACGGAGTGCTGTCGCACGAGCTGCCCGCGATGCGCGCCTTCGCCCGCCTCGTGCAAGCGTACCTCGATCGCTAGCGCACAGGGCCCAGCGCGACCGCTTCGTCGTAGAGCGACTCGAGCTCCGCCACCTGGTCGGGCAGGTTGTACTCGCGCGCGATCTTCACGCGGCCGTTCTCGCCCAGCTGGGCGCACAGCGCGCGGTCGGTCAGCAGGCGGTGCAGGCGGTCGCCGAGGGACGCGACGTCGCGCTCGGGCACCAGGTAGCCGGTGACGCCGTCCTCGATGATCTCGGGGATGCCGCCGTGGTAGGTGCCGAGCACGGCCAGCCCGCAGGCGCTGCCCTCCTTGAGCGCGATCACGCCCGACTCGCGGTTGCCGTCGATCGCCACCACGCTCGGCGCCATCAGCACGTCGCTCTCGGACAGGAACGAGGCCACGTCTTGCGAGGTGAGCACACCCGCGAACGTGACCGCGTGCCCGATGCCGAGCTCGGCCACCAGCGCGCGCAGCTTGGCCTCGCGCTCGCCGGTGCCGATGATCGTCAGCTCGCCCACGGCGCCCCGCGCGAGCGCATCCGCAAAGCCTCGCACGCCGTACTCGAAGCCCTTCTTCTCGATGAAGCGACCCACCATCACCACGCGTGGCACGGCCCTGCGCGGCCCGCGCTTGAAGGCGCCGAGATCGACCCCGAGGTGATACAGCCGCAGCCGCTCGCGCGGCACGCCCACCTCGAGCAGCAGCTCGAACAGCTCGTGCGAGGCGCACAGCCCGAGCGTGAGGTGCTCGAGCATCGTCGGCGCCGCCAGTGCGTAGGGCCAGTTGGTGGGCAGCAGCCGCTCGGTGCTCGCGAGCAGCGGCACATCGTAGCCGTGGAAGGTGACCACCAGCGGCAGGTCGTAGCGGTGCGAGTACGGGTACGCGTAGCAGGCGCCGGTGCCGAAGTGCGCATGCACCAGATCGAAGGGGCGCTGCTGGAACACGCGGTGGAACTTCGGGCAGTGGCGCGTGAGCGAGTACAGCCCCGGCGTGCCCACGTGCGTGGGCTCGAACGGAAAGCGCTCCGGCAGGTGGCGCTGACGACAGAAGACCTCCACCTCGTATCGCTCGTGGTGGATGATCTCCTCGTGCACGAACGTCTGCGAGTACTCCAGGAAGTTCGTGCTGAACAGGGCTACGCGCCGCATCGGGGGCGCTTATAGCGCAAACGCTCGGCGGTTTGTGGCTTGCCTCGTGAGCTGCCACGATCATGGTACCGCTGTGAGCGCGCCGCTTCGTATCCTCTACGCCTGGGACCGCCTGCTGCCCACCACCGCCACCGACGCGGAACAGGCGACCAGCACCATGGCGGCCCTGGCCCGACGTGGTCACCAGGTGACCGTGTTGCTCCCGCGGCCGCGCGGGGAAGCCGGCATCAGCGAGGCGGCGCTGCGCGAGACCTATCACGTAGACGGGGAGATCCAGATCCAGCACGTGGACGTGCCGCTCGCGGATCGGATCGTGGTCCGCAAGGCCTGGTACGCCGGCCACGTGGCGCAGGCGAGCCTGCCGCCCCACGACCTCGTCTACACCCGCAACTCGGGCACCTTCGTGGCGCTGGTCGCACGCGGCGCCCGGACCGTCTACGACACGCACCGCGCCTGGCCCGATCACGTGCCGCTGTCGCGCCCGTTGTTCCGCACGCTCATGAACCGGCCCAACTTTCTCGGGGCGCTCTTCCACTCCGAGTACGCACGCCAGAGCTACCTCAAGCTCGGCATCGACGCGGCGAAGCTGCGCACCATCCACAATGGCTACGACCCTTCGCGCTTCCGCAGCAAGCTCAGCCAGCTCGACGCGCGGCGCGCGCTGGACCTGCCGCTCGATCGCCAGCTGGTCGTCTACACCGGGCACATCAGCCGGCTGAAGGGCCTCGATGCGCTGCTCGGGCTGGCGGAGCGCTGTCCCGATGCGCTGTTCTTGCTCGTCGGCTCCGAGAAAGATGGCGCCGTGGAGCGCGCGGCGAAGAAGCACGCCAACGTGCAGGTATTGCCCTGGCAGCCGTACGAGAAGGCGGCGCAGTACATGGTGTCGGCCGACGTGCTGGTGTTGCCGCCGAGCAGCGTGGGCCTGAAGGTCGCGGGCCACACCGTGCTGCCGATGAAGCTGTTCGGCTA
>DASUME010000732.1:0-3475 GCA_036277895.1 Polyangiales bacterium | reverse complement strand
GCATGCGCGCTCCTTCAAAACTTGGTGACCCCGCCACCAACGGCGCCCAACTATACCGTAGGTGTGCAGCAGCGCCGGAGAGGCTAGAAACGCTCCGTGCGAGAGCTGCAGCTGACGGTGGAGCCGGTGCCCGCGTGGCTGGACGCGGCGCGCCTGCTCGGCAGCGACCGCTTCACCCGCGACGGCCTGTCGATCCGCGCCTCGCTGCCGGCGCCGCTCGCCGCGGACGTGGTGGCGCGCCTGCGCGGGCTCGGCATCGACGGCCAGCCCCTGCACGTGACGTGCACGCCCGAGCTGGCGCGCAGCGAGGTGCGCGCGGCCCGGCTGCGCGATGCGCGCGCGCGCCGGGAGACCACGCCGGGTTTTCAGCGCCCGGGCGCGCGCGCGACGGGGGAAGGGCGCTACTCGCTGACGCCGGAGCTGCTGGCGCTCGCGCTCGGCCGGCGCGCGTCGGGCGCGAGTGTGGTCGACGCGTGCTGCGGAAGCGGGGGCAATGCGATCGGCTTTGCGCGCGCCGGGTCGCAGGTCGTGGCGATTGAGCTCGACCCGGCCCGGCTGGACGAAGCGCGTCACAACGCCGCCGTCTACGGTGTGTCCAAACGCATCGAGCTGCTCTGTGGGGACGCGCGCGAGCTGGTGCCCGCGCGGGCCGCGGACATCCTGTTCGTCGACCCGCCGTGGGGCGAGCAGTACGACAAGCGCGCCTGTACGCTCGACGATTTTCCGCTGCTATCCGCGCTGTTGGCCCTACCACCCCGCGGCTATCGCGAGCTCTGGCTGAAGCTGCCGGCCTCGTTCCGGGTGGCCAGCGTGCCCGCTGCCGAGCCGCACGCGTACTTCGGGGAGGCCCCCGGCGACCGCCATCGGCTGAAGTTCCTGTTACTGCGACGGCCCGGGTGACGACCCATCGATTCGGGAGAAATCCGCGAAAATCCCGAGTTCGCGCGCGAGGCACGGTGGTTGCCATGGCCGCTGGGCACGGTTATCTTGCGCGCCGACCATCGTCCCGGACCGGATCTGTCCATCCGCGGCGAGCGGGCTTGAGAGGAAACTAAGTGGCGAAAAAAAGGCACCGGTATAACGAGGACACGTTCGGAAACGGCGAGGACGATGACGTCCGCGACGACCATGTAAAGCTCGACGGCGTGGTCTCGCAGGTGTTCGCCGGTGGGCAGTTCGAGGTCAACACGGACGCAGGTGCGGTGGTCCGCGCTCGCTTGTGTGGCCGCATGCGCAAGTACCGCATCCGCGTGATCCTCGGCGATCGCGTGACGGTCGCGCTGTCTCCGTACGATCTCAGCCACGGGATGATCGTCTTCCGCGCCAAGTGAGCGCGTGCTCTCCCGTTCCCTTTTGCGCACAAGTGTGCTCCGGTGGGCGGTGGTGGGATCGAAGTCTCGATCTCGCGCGCTGCCGCATGCGATGTGAAGCGCAGAACGGCCTGTGGTCGCGCTAGTATTGAAGCTTGGTCTTGGGGGTTGCTCAGGCGATGGCGACGCGGAAGAGCGAAGACGGATCACGCAGCGCTGACGCCGGAAGCGATCGCCCGGGGAGCTACGTAAAGGTCAGCGGCTCGCGCCGCCGGCGCAAGCGCCGCGGCTCCACCATGCCGCCGCCGGGCGTCGCTGGGGACGAGGCGCGGATCGTCGACACCGTCGGCGAGGCCCAGGTCGAGGAGCGCGGCTTCTCGGCGCGCGAGCAGGAAGAAGAGCGCATCGCCGACCGAGGCGTCGCGGTCGACGACCTGCGCCGCGGCAGCAAGCCGAGCTCGAACCGGCCGCGCAAGGAGCTCGGGCCGCTCGGCATCGACGACATCCGCTCCGAGCCGCCGGCCAACAGCGTCGGCAGCGACCGCCCGCGCACGCTCAACGTGATCGAGATCAACGCCTCCGAGTCACCGCGCGTCGAAGCGAGCGGTTTCTCCGTGCGCGAGCAACACAACGATCCGTTCGGCGAGGAGATCACCACCGAGTCGCCCGTCAGCTCGCTGTTCGACGATGAGGACGACGAGGAGCCGGTCCCGGATATGGACCGCGAGCTCGCGGCCGAGTACGCGCTCGACGACCTGCGCCCCGCCGAGAGCGACGTGCGCGTCTCGTTGCAACCGGTGCGCGACATGCTCGCGCTGCGCGACGAGTACGAGCTCGACGATCAACGACACTCGTTGTCCTCGGTGCTCGGCGCGCGGCCGTCGCTGCGACCTTCACCGCGGCCCGAGATGCCGAGCCGAGACTCGGCGTCCGTGTTGTGGTGGTTGGTGGTGGCGGCGTTGGTCGGCATCATCGCCGCAGCGGGTGCGATCGCGGCGCGCGAGCAGTTCGCGAGCGAGCCGGAGCCCGAGCTAGAGCCCGCGCCCGTGGCGGCGCCCGTGGTGGTCGAGGCGATCAAGCCCAAGCCCGTGTCGTTCGGCACGCCGCAGACCGCGCCCGCGCTGCCCGCTGCGACGGTCGAGCCTGCCAAGGTCGAGCCCAAGGTCGAAGCCAGGCCTGCGAACAGCGGGCCGCACGCGCCGGCCAGCCCGAGCCCGCCGAGGGGGGTGCCCGCCGCCCAGAGCGCGGCGGTGCGCGCTGGAGCGCCGTACACGACCGTAGTCACGGGCGCGGCGTCGGCCACCAAGCCGAACGTGCCGGCACCCAGTGCGAGCGCCGTGAAGCCCAGCGAGCGCAAGCCGAAGCCCGCGGTGGTGGCCAAGCCGGCCGCGGCCGAAGCGCCCGCGAGCAACTACGCGCCCGGCTACGGCAAGTCACTGGAAGGCACGGCCTACGCGCCCGGCTACAACCCGGCGCAGCCCGCGCCGGCCCCTGCGCGCGGCAAGCCAAACCTCGCGCCCGCGGCCGAGACTCGCGACAACGAGCTGCCCGGCCTGCCGATCAACCCGTACGAGTAGCAGCGCGGTCGACGCGACGGCGCTGGACCGCGCGCACCGCGGGGCGTACATCGCGCGCGGCTCGTGCGCGCAGAGCCAAGCAGCACCCCCCTCGTCGCGAAGGTGGCCGCGTGGCCGCCGAGGATGCCGATGCGTCTGCTCGTCGCTGCCGTGCTCGCTTGCTTCACGCTCCCCCTGGCTGCGCGCGCGCAGATGGCGCCCGCGGAGTCCGCCCTCGGCGTCCCTCCCGAGAACGCGCCCTCGACCCAACCCGAGAGCCCCCCCGCACAACCTGCCCCTGCCGAGCACGCGTCCGAAGACACGCACGCGCAGAACGCCTACTACGCGCAGCAGTTGCAGCACGCCGACGCCTGGGTCGCCTTCGAAGGCCAGCGCGATCAGCGCACGCGTTCCGCCGAGCGCGTGTTCTTCCCGCTGACGCTCGGCGTCGAGGGCGCCCTCGCGGTGGCCTACGCCGTGGGCGCGAGCGACGTCACCGACACCTCCAAGATCCTCGCGGGCGTCACCGCCGGCGTGACCCTGGCCGCAATGGTGCCCACGCTGCTCGCGAAGTCGCGCGGCGGGCGACGCGCCTGGTTCGCCGCGGGC
>DASUME010000731.1:0-3635 GCA_036277895.1 Polyangiales bacterium | reverse complement strand
GATCGTGACCCACGATCAGAGCCATGGACCCCGAGGTCGAGGTCGCAGACGCATCATGGTGGTGGGCCTCACCAGCGAGGACGGAGCCCCGGGCAGGCCCACTACCAGACCTGCGACTACGCGATCAGTTCGAGCACGCGCCTGCCTCGCTGCGCGCGGCCGCTGCTACGCGTCAGCCCTTGGCGGCGCGCTTGTCGGCGCGGGTCTTGGCGACGTGCTGCCGGTAGCTGGGACCGTCGACGTCGATGCGGATGGCGTGCATCGCGAGCCGGTCGAGGATGGCGGCGGTGATCGTGGCGTCGCCGAGGTAGCGGCCCCAGTCGCTCAAGGCGATGTTGGACGTGACGGCGGTGGATACGCGGCCGTGCCGGCGGTCGATGATGTTGTAAAGGGTGTGCGCCGCGGTGGGCTCGTCGTCGCGCTTCTTGACCTGTCCGACGCCGACGTCGTCGATGATGAGCAAGTCCGGTCGCGCCCATGCCTTGAGTCGGCGCGGATAGGTGCCGTCGGCGAGCCCGGCGTGCAGGTCGTCGAGCAGGTCGACGCAGCGGGCGTAGCGCATGGTGATGGCTTGCTCGCACGCGCGCATGCCGAAGGCCTTGAGGATGTGGCTCTTGCCGGTGCCGGCCATGCCGGTGATCACCAGGTCCTCGCGACGGCGCACGAAGTCTAGGCGCGCGAGCTCGAGAATGAGTGACTTGTCGATCTTCGGCTGGAAGTCCCACTCGAACGCCTCGAGCGTCTTGCGCTCTAGCAGCCCGCTCGTGTCGATGCGTCTACCGATGCGCTGCTCGAGCTTGTGCGCGGCCTCCGCGCCGTAAGTCCCCGACGTGACCCACCTGGTCGCTTGCCCGCGCGAGTGAGAGATTGCGTGCGTGCAGCAAGACAAGCAGAAGCGCCGACGGGTACGGCGTAGCGACGATGAGAAGCAGAGACTACTGGACGCGTGGAAGAAGAGCGGGCTGTCCGCGCGCGCGTTCGAGAGTCGCGAGGGCATCAGGAAGTCATGCCTGTGGCGCTGGAAACGGAGCGCCGACGGGCGGGCTGTATCGCGCGAGGCGAAGCCGCGACCGGCAATCACGTTCGCGCCGGTGCACGTGGCGAAGTCGGCGCCGCCGATCACGGTGACGTCCGAGCGCGTGCAGGCGGAAGTGTTACTCGGGCGCGAGCTGCGTGTGCGCGTGTTCGAGGGCGCCGACGTCGTGCAAGTTGGTCGATTGATCCAGGTGCTCGCTGGAGGTGCTGCATGCTGAAGCTCCCAGCCGAGGTGCGCGTCTTCATTTCGCTCGAGCCGTGCGACATGCGTCGTCAGCTCGATGGTCTTGCGGCGCTTGTGCGCGCAGGCATGGAGCGCGACCCGGAGAACGGCGACCTGTACATTTTCTGTAACCGCCGGAGCGATCTGCTCAAGGCGCTGTTTGTCGACCGCCACGGCTACTGCATGCTGGTGAAGCGTCTTTCCCGAGGGCGCTTTCGCGTGCGCGTCGCCGACCAACACTCAGGTCATGTGGAGATGGAGGCCAAGGAGCTCGCGACGCTGCTCTCGGAGCTGTCGTTCGTGCGCGAGCGTACGATTGACACTTGATGCACGTGGGATGAGCTGATACCGCTCACGTCGTGACGTCGACGAGTGCTCTCGACAGAAGCGAAAGCGTGATCGCTGCGCTCGAGGCGCTGCGCTCACGCGTTGCCGACGACGACCGCGCGACGATCGCGGATGCGCAGGACTTCATCGGCCAGGTCAAAGAGCTCGTGAAGACTCTCGACGGTCAGCTCGAGGCGATGCGTTGGCTCGCGCAAAAGCAGTATCGCCCGAAGACGGACAAAGTGCCTGAAGGCCAGCTCGCTCTGGACCTGCTCGGCTATCTGCTCGCGCAGCGCGGAGGCAAGACCGAGCAGAGCGCGAGCGCGCCGGCCGAGCAGGACAGCAAGCCTCCGAAGGACCCACCTCGAGAGAAGCGCAAGAGCAAGCTGCACCTCATCCCTGTCGTGTCGGTGCGCAAGGAGCTGCCCGAAGAAGAGCGCATGTGCGAGGACTGCGGCGTGCCCAAGACGGAGTTCGCTACCGAACCGCGACGCGCGCTGATCTACGAACCGCCGAAGCTGTTCTTTCGTGAAGAGCACCTCGTCAAATATGGCTGCCGCTGCTGCGGGCTTGGCGTCACGATGGCGCCTGCGACGCCCAAGCTGATCGAGGGTAGCAACGTGAGCTCGAGCGTGCTCTCGCACCTGGTGGTGTCCAAGGTGATGGACGCGACCCCCGTCGAGCGTGTGGGTCGGCAGTGGGCGCGATACGGCTACGACCTCGCGCCGTCCACCATGCACGACTGGTTCGGTCGCAGCGCCAGCGAAGTCGCGTTCCTGAGCCCGCTCGCGCGCCATGACGTAGTTGGCTCGCAGCTTGTCAGCTTCGACGACACGCCGATGCCAGCGAAGGTCGCGGGGCACACCAACGGCACGCAACGCGGTCGGCTGTGGCTTTACATCGGCGACATATCGCGAATCGCGTATTGCCAGTTCACGCCGGACTGGAAGGGCTCGCATCCGCGCGCGGTGCTCGAAGGCTACGACGGGCATCTGCAGAGCGATGGTTACGGCGGCATCGCAGCTCTCTTCTCTGGCAGCGACCCGCCCAACAAAGTCGGATGCAACGATCACTGTCGGCGCAAATACGTCGAGGCTCTCAAGCTCGGAGACCACCGCGCGGCCCGGGTCGTGGCGCTGTACGGCGAGCTGTACGCCGTCGAGCGCGACCTCAGGGACGTGAGCGCCGAGGAGCGGCTGCGAGTTCGGCGAGCGCG
Source organism: Polyangiales bacterium (assembly GCA_036277895.1). Classification (GTDB taxonomy): domain Bacteria; phylum Myxococcota_A; class Polyangia; order Polyangiales; family DASUME01; genus DASUME01. Next base: position 834 of record DASUME010000731.1, on the reverse strand, counting down.
CTCGGTGCCGCTCTGGGACGAACTCGCTGCCGAGGTCGCGAGGATCGACAAGAACGTCGACCCCAAGTCGCCGCTCGGCAAGGCCAACACGTACTTTCGACGGCAGGGGCCGGCGCTTCGCGCCTTCCTCGACCACGGCGTGCTGCCGATTTCCAACGCGCACGTGGAGCGTCTGCTGCGCACCGTCGCGCTGTTTCGCAAAAACAGCCTCTTTGTCGGCTCGCTCGAGGCGGGCGAGCGCTACGCCGCGCTGCTCACGCTCGCCGTCAACTGCACCCTCTGCGGCGCCAATCCCTTCCTGTACTTCACCGACTTGTTCGACCGGGTCGCCACCGGCTGGCCCAAGGCGCGCGCCGCCGACCTCATGCCCCAAGCCTGGCTTGCTGCGCAGCAGCAGACCGACAAGGTCGAGGGCGAAGCCGGACTCGTCGTGAACCACGACTGACGTTCTCGCACGTGGCCCCACGCCGCGACAGGTGGGTCAGGCCGGGGACTTACGGCCAGTCCAGCGAGATGCCGCAACAGAAGCAACTCAGCCGAGCTCGGGAGCGAATGGAGCCCCTTGTACTGTCGACGGCCAGTGCAGGTCTGGCACGTGCTCGCTCAGTGTCGGCGGTGGACGCTTCTGCTACGGCGACGCCACCCTAGGGGCTCAATGCAGCATCACGTTCGACTGTGCTGAAGGGGTCTGCGTCAACAGTACGTGCACTGCACCTCCATCGACGTCGTTACCCAACGGCGCAACGTGCGTCGCCAGCACCCAGTGCGCTTCAGGCAACTGCGGAATGAGCGTCGGAGGTGGACGCTTCTGCTACGGCAGCATGCCCCGCGGCT
>DASUME010000730.1:0-10039 GCA_036277895.1 Polyangiales bacterium | reverse complement strand
GTACCAGCTGTTCGAGTCGCTCGCGCTCGGCAGCCACGGCGTGCTGCGCGGCGTGGGCGCGGCGCGCTTCAGCGCGCTCTGCGGCATGGCTTGCGCGTGGTCGTGCACACCCTGGCTGGGCTACCTGCTGGCGCGCCACTACGAGCTCGGTGCGATCGGTGTCTGGATCGCGCACACGGTGGAGCTCGCGGTCGCGTCGTTGCTGCTCGCACGTCACATCGAGCGCGGCAGCTGGCAGCGCAAGCAAGCGGCACTGCGCGAGAGCTTTGCGTGATGTGAACGTACCTACGCGCGTGCAGCGTGAGGCTTGCGCGTGCGTCTGCGCAGCGCCGAGAATTCGAGCTCATCCTTCGGAGGTAGCGACTCGATGCGTAGAGAGTGGGCGGGGATCTCGGCGTTGTTGTGTGCATGTGCAGGGACGCAGGTGGCGCAGCCGAAGGCGGTGCCGCAAGCACCCGTCGAGCCGGTCGCGGCGACCAGCGAAAAGGCGGCGCCTTCGGCGATGAAGGCGAAGACCTACGTCGACGACGCACCCTCGTGCCGCCCGACGGGCGCCGACCCCAAGGTGGTCAGCCACGAGAGCAGCGCGAGCGACAGCGCGGAGACGGGCATCGGCCTGGTGTTCGAGGTCGCGGGCATCGCGCTCGAGTTCCCGGCCTGCACGCCGGAGGCGGACGTCCGCGTGATCACCACCTCGTGGGAGACCGCGCAGCGTCCGAGCCCGGCCGCGATCGACGCCAAGTTCACCCGCCACGCGGCCACGCTGCGCGTCGATCAGAGCATCGCGGCCGCCGAGTCGACGCCGATCCTCGCGCGCCTGCACAGCAAGCGCGAGCTGACCAAGCCGGGCGAGAAGCTCGTGCTCGCGGTCGAGAGCAGCGGCGAGTGCGATCCGACGCACAAGAAGTACAAGCTGGACGACGGCGGCTGCTCGCACTGGGCGCTCTACGACACCTACTTCGATCCGACGCGCAGTGAGATGGTGGCTGCGATCCCGAACACCGGCGGCTACCGCCTGCAGTTCGGCTGGGTGCCCGCGAAGTAGCTCCCGGCGTGGTCGCGTGCACCTCTGGGTGGTGACGCTCTCGATCATCGCTCGCTGCGTGCGCACTGGACAGTTCGGCATCGCCGCCATGACGGCGGTGCCCGCGGTGGGCAAGCTGCTCGACCATGCGGCCGCCCGCGTGGGCGCGGTCGCGACCCAGGCGCGCGTGAACCCCTACCTCGGCATCGACGGCATCACGCTGTTGCGCCAGCGCAGGTGCGCCGAGGACGTGCTGGCGATCCTGCGCCGCAGCGACCCGCGCATCGAGTCGCGCCAGCTGGCGGTGATCGACGCAGCGGGCCGCACGGCCGCGTTCACCGGGCAGGAGTGTCTGCCCTGGGCCGGTGCGCTGTCGGGCGAGAACTTCTCGGTGCAGGGCAACCGGCTCACGGGGCGGGACGTGCTGGTCGCCGCGGCGCAGGCGCTCGCCGAGCGCGAGCACGAGCCGCTGGCGGACCGCCTGCTCGAGGCCCTGTTCGCCGCGGATGCGCTCGGCGGCGATCGCCACGAGGAGGAGTCCGCGACGATCTGCGTGGTCGACGAGGAGGACTACCCGCTCTGGGACATCCGCGTCGACCAGAACGACGACCCCCTGCGCGAGCTCCGCCGCGTGCACGGCGTGTTCCGCGAGCGCCTGCTGCCCGAGATCCTGCGCATGCCCACCCGCAAGAACCCCGCCGGCGACCCCGAAGAGCACGACGCGTGATCAGAGCGTAAAGGCGCGCGCGCTGAGCTGGTGCGGGGCGCGCTCGAAGTCGTGCGCGGTTCGCGTCGCCAGCTCGTGCGCGAGCGGACCGTTGCGCGCGTCGCAGGCGTAGAAGGTGTCGCGGTGCGGGATCCCGAGCAGCACGCGGGGACCGATGCGCGCGCGCAGCTCCTCGTGCAGGCTCGCGAGCAACACGCGCGCGGAGTCGCGGCCGTCGCCGGTGCGCGCGATCCAGAGCGGGCCGTGCTCGGTCTCGATCGTCGCGATGCGCGCCTGCTCCGAGTGCTGGCGCAGGTTGCGAAGAGCGAGCTCGTAGGCCTCGGGATGTTCATCGACCTCGTTCGTGCGCAGGTAGCGGGCGCGGCCGCGCTCCTCGACCATCAGCGCGACCACGAGCTCCTCGCTGAGCGGGCGCGCGAACAAGCCCGGCAGGAGCGCATCCAGGCGCGCGATCCGCGGCACCAGCTGGTCGAGCGCGAGCCCCTCCGAGGCAGTGGCGCCCGGCAGCATCGCGAGCAGCTTGGCGACGACCGCGTGCACCGCATCGAGGCCCTGATCGCGGGTGCTCTCGACTGCGCGCTTGAGGTCGAGCTCGAAGGGCTCACCGTCGGCGCGCAGCCACAGCGTGTGCTCGAACTGCTCGACGAGGTGGAGGTCGGGGCGCTGCTCCTGCAGGGCCGTCATCAGGGCGCCGACCAGGCGCGAGAGCGGGCCGCGCGCCTGGCTCTCGGCTTCTGCGACCACGATCTGGCGCGCCAGTGCCCGCCGCACGTCCGAGGCGTCGAGCGCGCGATCGACCGCGCTGAACGGATCGAAGAAGCCGTAGCGCCCGAGCCGCACGCGGTGCGTGCCGTTGCGCGCGACGTGGCCCGCGTCGCCCACGTGATCGATCAGCAGCATGCCGAGCATCGCGCCGGCCTGCTCGACGAAGCGGCGCTCGCCCTCTTCGTCGACGTCGTCGCGCTCCAGCCAGTCTTCCATGTGTGCGCACAACGCGATCAGTCCATCCGGTCCGCGTGCGAGCTCGCGGCCATCGAGAAATTTCTCGGCGACGGGGACCAGGGCCCCCGCGCGCGCGCGCAACCGCTCATCGAACCAGGACGTCACCTCGCACGAGTTTCTACGCTCGTGCGGGCGACGGCAAGCGTTCAGGGATGCGTGGTGGGCGTTTCGACGGGGCGCACGCGCTCGTTGTGCGCGCTGAGCGTCTCCGAGAAAGCGTGCCGGCCTTCGCCCTTCACGACGAAGTAGAAGTAGCCGTGCCGCTCCGGCGCGAGCGCCGCCTCGATCGAGGCCAGGCCGGGGTTGCAGATCGGCCCCGGGGGCAGGCCCTCGATGCGGTAGGTGTTGTACGGGTTGTTGGGGTCGCGCAGCATCGCGGGCGTCACGTGGCGGCCGTCGAACTCGCGGCACGACTCCAGCTCCTCCGCGCCGAGCAGCAGGCAGCCGTAGGCGGCGGTGGGGTCGGCCTGCAAGCGCTTGGGCTTGAACGCCGGATCGAACAGTCGGTTGTAGAACACGCCGGCGATGCGCGGGCGCTCGTCGGGCAGCCGCGCCTCGCGCTCCACGATCGAGGCCAGGGTCAGCACCTGCCGTGGGGTGAGCGGCGTGAGCGGCAGCGGCTCCTTCATGCGCGCCTCCACCAGCGGCTCGGTGCGCACGCGGAACGTCTCCACCATACGCTCCAGCACCTTGGCCGCCGTGCTCGACTGCTTCAGGCGGTACAGCGCGGGGAACAGGTAGCCCTCGGCGCTGTCGGCCTCGATGCCGAGCGCGCTCAGCAGCACGGGATCGCGCGCCGCGCGCAGCAGCTCGTCGCGCCCCACCACGCCGAAGCGCTCCAGCCGCGCGGCGACGTCGAACTGCGTGAAGCCCTCCGGGACCAGCACGTCGACCGACGAGTCGCCGAAGCCGGTGGCGATGCGCGCGAGGTGCTCGCGCATGCTCAGCGCGCGGTTGATCACCACCCAGCCCGAGCGCAGCTTCGGCTCCACGTCGATCAGCCGCAGGTAGAGCGCGAACAGGCGAGGGCGGTCGATCACGCCGTGCTCGTGCATGAGGGTGGCCACCTGCTGCACGCTCGCGCGCGCGGGCAACTCGACGGGCGTGTCCTTGCCGGTCCGGGCCAGCGGCTGGTTCGGCACCACCACGAAGGCCCACGCCAGCAGCGAGGTGCCGCCGAGCCAGAGCGCGAGCAGCGCCGCGAGCGTGACGCGTTCAGCGGTGCTGGGCATCCAGGTAGCTCTGCAGCAGCAGCGTGGCCGCCGCCTGGTCGAGCACGGCCTTCTTCTTGGCGCCCTTCATGCCCACGCCGCGCAGCTCGCGCTCGGCGGCCACCGTGGTCATGCGCTCGTCCCACAGCTGCACGGGCACCCCGCTCGCCGCCGTGATCGCCTTGGCCAGGACACGCGCGCGCTTGGCCTCCGGGCCTTCGCGTCCGTCCATGCGCACCGGCAGGCCCAGCACCACTTCCCCCACGTCCAGCGCGCGGATCTCCGCCGCGAGCAGCGCGATCAGCGCCGCGTCGCCCTCGCGCAGCAGCGTCTTCAAGGGCGAGGCCATCTCGTCCTCGGCGAGCGCGAGCCCGACGCGGCGTTGCCCCGGATCGATCCCCAGCCTGCGCATCGCCGCCGAGCCTAGCACTCCAGCGCGGGTGGGCCGTCTACGAAGGTGAGCTTGGCATCCAGCCTGGCCGCGAAGTGCTCCGCGGCGCGCGTCTCGACCTCGCGCATGTCCACGCTCTTGCCGACCAGCTCCTGCAGCGACGTGACCCCGCGGCCGCGGATGCCGCAGGCGACGATCGCGGAGAAGTCGGACAGCTGCGTGTTCACGTTGAGCGCGAAGCCGTGCATCGTGATCCAGCGGCTGATGCGCACGCCCACCGCGCCCACCTTGCGCTCGCCCACCCAGGTGCCGTTGAAGCCGTCGCTGCGCGTGGCCTCGATGCCGTAGTCCGCGCACACGCGGATCATCGTCTCCTCCAGGTCCTTGACGTACCTGCGCACGTCCTGACGCTCGGGAGCGAGATCGACGATCGGGTACGCGACCAGCTGCCCGGGCCCGTGAAAGGTGACGTCGCCGCCGCGCCCGGTCTCGAAGTACTCGTAGCCGCCCTGGCTCAGGTGCTCCGAGTCCAGCAGCACGTGCTCGGCCTTGGCCGCGCGCCCCATGGTGATCACCTTGGGGTGCTCCAGCAGCAACATCACGTCGCCGATGTGGCCGGCCTTCCGCGCCTCGACCAGCCGTTCTTGCAGCGCGTGTGCATCTGCATACGGGATACGGCCGAGTCGATGCGCGGTCAGCGTTCTCATTTGTTCATGATGTGCACGGCTTCGCCGAGGGCGTGCTTGAAGGACTCCATCATCGCCTCGCCGAGCGTGGGGTGCGGGTGGATGGTCAGGCCGACGTCCTCCGCGAACGCGCACATCTCGATCGCGAGCGCGGCCTCGCTGATGATGTCGCTCGCCTCCGGGCCGACGATGCCCACGCCGAGAACCTCGTTGGTCTTGGCGTCGATGATCGTCTTGATGAAGCCGTCGGTCTCGCTGAGCGCCATCGCGCGGCCGGAGACCGAGAACGGGAACTTGCCGATCTTGATCGCGATGCCCTTCTCCTTGGCTTCCTTCTCGCGAAGGCCCGCGGTGGCGATCTCCGGCTCCGTGAAGATCGCGGCCGGCATCACGCGCCAGTCGCGCGCGGCCTTGTGGCCGGCGATGATCTCGGCGGCGATCTCGCCCTCCTTGGTCGCCTTGTGCGCGAGGTAGGGCGGGCCGCTGACATCGCCGACGGCGTAGATCGTCTTCACGTTCGTGCGCAGGAACTCGTCGGTGAGGATGTGACCGCGCTGATCGACCTGTACGCCGACCTTGTCGAGGTCGAGCTCCTTGCTGTTCGGCTTGAAGCCGACCGCCACCAACACCACGTCGGCGTCGATCGTGCGCTCCTTGCCGCCGTGCTCGACGGTGACGGTCGCCTTGTCGCCCTTGACGACCGCGCTCTTGGCCTTGGCCTTGGTGAGCACCTCGCCGCCCGCCTTGGTGAAGCGCTTCTCCACCACGCGCACGAGATCCGGGTCTTCCGTGGGCAGGATCTGGTCCATCATCTCGACCACGATCACCTTGGAGCCGAGCTTCTGGTACACCATGCCCAGCTCCATCGCGATCACGCCGCCGCCGATCAACACCAGCGTGCCGGGCACCTTCTTCAGGCTGACCGCCTCGCGCGCGGTGATGATCACCTTCTTGTCGACGTCGAAGCCGGGGATCGAGATCGGCGTGGCGCCGGTGGAGATGATGATGCCCTTCTTGGCCTCGTAGGTCTCGGTGCCGCCGTCGTTCTTCTTCACCTCGACGGTGGTCGGCGACTTGATCGTGGCGGTGCCGAGCACGGTCTCGCCCTTGTTGCCCTTGATCAGCGAGCCGACGCCGGAGGTGAGCTTCTTGACGATGCCTTCCTTCCAGGCCTGCATCTTCTCGACGTCGACCTTCACGCCGGTGGCGGTGATGCCCATCGTGTCGGCGTGCTTCAGCTTCTCGACCAGGCCCGCGGCGGCGATCAGCGCCTTGCTGGGGATGCAGCCCCAGTTCAAGCACACCCCGCCTATGTACTCCTTCTCGACACAGAGCGTCTTGAGGCCGAGCTGGGCCGCGCGAATGGCCGCCGGATATCCACCGGGACCAGAACCGATCACGATCACGTCGTAGCTCGTGTTTGCCATTTCGTTCGTTCGCCTTCCCTGCGGGGCCGCGCTGTCATCGCGAGCGGGTGGCCCAGCGTGTGCGTTGGGCTGCGAATAGCTGGTCAGTCGGGCCCTGTCGAGCCTCGAATCCACGCGCAAATCGCCTCTTCCATGATGGCGCGTGCGGCGCCTTTCACAAGCGCCGTGCCGCAGCGCGTCGCGATTTTCGAGCGTCGGGAATAGGCGATTGACGCGGGTGCAAACGTACGGGCATCGTGGATCCAGAGGGTCCACCATGCGCACAGTCTTCGCCGTCCTGTTCTCGGCCGCGATGTTGGGATGTGCCGCCGATCCGAGCGAGCTCGAGCCCACCGAGGCGCTGACCGCGTTCCTCGCCGCGCTGGAGCGCAGCACGCACGCGCCCGACCAGCGCCGCAACGCCTACGACTGGCTCGACCTGTCCAGCCAGAAGGCGCTCGCCCAGCGCGCGCGCCTGTCGTCCTCGCTCGCCGGCCGTCCGTTCGAGCCGTGGGACATGTTGGTGCCGGGCCGCGTCAGCTTCGCCGGCCAGAGCCTCGACGGCACGCGCCTGCACGCGCGCGTCGACGGCGAGCGCGCGATGGTGGAGATCCCGGTCGAGAAGGTGATCGATCCGCCGCCCGCGACCCAGGTCGCGATGGTCCGCGAAGCGGGACGCTGGCGCGTCTCGCTGGGCAGCCTCAACGCGCTCTAAGCGCTCGTGAGGACCAGCCGGGTGACCTCGGGTGGGGAGCCCACGCGCGTGGGCGGGCCGGCGGTGCCGAAGCCGCGGTTCACGTAGAGCTGCGCGTCGTCCGCGCGATACAGCCCGCGGATGCGGCCGTGCTCGAGCACCAGTGAGGCCGGGTTCACGAACAGCGAGATCTGCCCGCCGTGCGTGTGCCCGCTCAGCGTCAGGTCCGCAAACGGCCGCACCTTCGGGAACGTGATCGGGTTGTGGCTCAACAGCACGCGCGCGAGCTCGGGGTCGGCACCGGCGAACGCTTGCTCGGGACGCGGTCCCTGGCGGCCGTAGTGGATCGAAGCCGCGTCGTCGACGCCACCCAGCACGAACCGCCCGCCCGCGTCGCCGATCACCGTGTGGCGATCGCGCAGCACCTGGGCGCCGCCTCGTGCGAGCGCTGCCAGCACCTCGTCGATGCCGCCGTAGTAGTCGTGGTTGCCCGGTACCGCGAACGTGCCGTGGCGCGCGATCGGCGCCAGCGAGCGCGCAAAGCGGCCCAGCATCGGCGCGTACGCGGGATCGTGATCGAGCAGGTCGCCGGTGAGCACGATCAGGTCGGGCTTGGCTTCGCGCACGAGCGCAAGCGCCGCGGCCAGCTCGCGCTCGCCGATGAAGGTGCCCACGTGCAGGTCCGAGAGCTGCACGATCGTGAAGCCGTCGAGCGCACGCGGCAGCTTTGCGAGCGGCACCGGCACGGTCTCGATCGTGTAGTCGTGGCGCCCGAACAGCGTGCCGTACACCGCTGCCCCACCGCCGATCGCGATCGCGCTGCCCGACGCGACACGCTGCAAGAACGCGCGGCGCTCCACGTTGGGCGTGGCCACGCGCACCAGCCCACGCACGAGCTCGGCCGGGAGCGACAGCGCCGCGCTCAGCAACACGCCGATGATCACCGCGCCGCCGAACGCGCCGAGCCACTGCGCCAGCGCCTGGTCCTCGATGCCCAGCTCGCGCGCCGCCAGCGAGCTCGCCATGCCCACGACGAGCGTGATCGCCAAGAGCCAACGTGCAGGTCGCGTCAGCTGGAACGACGAGCTCGCGCGCCACCATACGTAGCCGCCCAGCACCGCGAACAGCGCGAGCAGGAACGGCACGATGCGCCAGAGTGCGGAGACGGCTCCCATCAGGCGCGCGAGCTCAGCACGAGCTTGGTCACCTCGGGCGGCGAGCCGATGCGTGCGGGCGGGCCGGCGGTGCCGAAGCCGCGGTTCACGTACAGCTGCGTGCCGTCCTTCAGGTAGTGCCCGCGCACCAGGCCGTGGGTGAGGATCAGCCGGGCAGGGTTGACGAACATCGTGATCTGGCCGCCGTGCGTGTGGCCGCTCAGCACCAGGTCCGCGAACGTGTGCGACTGCTCGAAGTCCGCCGGGTTGTGGCTGAGCAGCACGCGTGCGCGCTCGGGATCGGCGCCGCGAAACGCCTGCGCGGGTTTGGGACCCGGCCCGCCGTACATGGGCGCGCGCACGTCGTCGACGCCGCCGAGCACGAAGCCGTCGGCGATCGTGACGTGGCGGTTCAGCAGCACCTCCGCGCCGCCCTCGTCGAGCGCGCGCAGGGTGGCATCGACGCCGGCGTAGTAGTCGTGGTTGCCGGGGATCGCGTGCACGCCGTGGCGGGCGAGCGAGGTCAGCGAGCGCGTGAAGCGCGCCAGCTTGGGGGCGTACGCGGGATCGTGATCGAGCAGGTCGCCGGTGAGCACGATCAGGTCGGGCTTGGCGTCGCGTACGAGCGAGAGCGCAGCCGCCAGCTCGCGCTCGCCGATGAAGGTGCCGATGTGGATGTCCGACAGCTGCACGATCGTGAAGCCGTCGAGCGTGCGCGGCAGCTTGGCGAGCACCAGCGGGACCGTCTCGAGCGTGTAGTCGCGGCTGCCGAACAGCGTGCCGTAGAGCGCCGCGCCGCTGCCCCACGCGATCGCGCCGCCCGTGGCGGCCTGGGTGAGGAACGCGCGCCGTGCGGGCTGCTCCAGATCCTTGCGGCGCCTGGTCACGAAGCGCGCGAGCTCGATCGGCAACATCAACACGCTGCTGATCACCACCGCGAGCGTGACGGCGCTGCCGTACGTGCCGAGCAGCTTGGCCAAGGCTTCCAGCTCGAAGTCGAGCGAGCGCGACAGCGTCAGCGCGAGCAGCCCACTCGCGAACAACGCGGCCATCACGTAGCGCTGCCGGCGCGAGAGCGCGAACGCGGCGCTGGCGCGCACCACGAGGTACCAGGCCAGCGCACCGGAGAACGCCAACATCAACAGAATCGACAGCGCGATGCGCCAGAACTCCGGCATCGCCGCCCAGTATAGGGCTCTCAGCCGGCTCCGCCTGCGCGATACCAGAGCGCGAGCGCCAGCACCCCGAGCAGTGCACCGCTCACGATCAACAGGAAGCCAGCGCCGCCGAGCACGAACCAGCGCCGAACGCGCGCGCGTGCGGCGTCATCGAGCCGCTGGTGTTGGTGGGTTGGCTGCCATAACCAACCCCTGGGCAAGTCGCCGCGCACCAGCAGCTCGCGGCGCAAGACCACGTGGTACCAGATGCCGCAGGGCAGGCCGAACAGACTCCCGAGGCCAACCAGGACCAGCGAGCTCGCGGCCAGGTACGCGACAGGCACGTAGCTGGCCACCAGCGACACCAGCGCGAGCAACACGACGGGAGCGAGTGCGACGACCAGCTCCCCCATCGCATCAGCGCTTCAACAGCTTCGCGAACGGATTGTTCGCAAACTGCGGCTGCTGCGGAGCCTGCCTCTGAGGTGCCCTTCCTTGCCCTTGCCCCTGCCCCTGCCCGGATCTCTGCTGGGGCGGCGCGCCGCTCTTGGGTGCCTCGCCACTGCGCGCCGTGAGCGCGATCCGCT
>DASUME010000729.1:0-3724 GCA_036277895.1 Polyangiales bacterium | reverse complement strand
GCCAGGTGAGCAGCGTGGTGACGACGACTGCGAAGAACGGCGCGGGCAAGCGGCGTCCCAGTCGAGGCTCGAGGTTGTTCTGCACCGCCCGCACCATCAAGAACGTGAGCACCGAGAGGGCGAGCGTGGCCAGGTGCGTGTGTCCGAGGGACGACGACAACTGCAGCAGATCCGTCAGCGCGCAGCGCGGTAGCTCCACGCCCCAGACGGTCTTCGCGATCGCACGCTTGTCGATGCCGAGGAACGCGGGAAGCTGGTTGACGACGATGTACACGCCCGCCCCCGCGGTGAAGCCGGTCAACACCGGCTCGCTCACGAAGCGCGTGAACCGCCCCACGCGCAGCAGGGCTGCCGCGAGCTGCACCGCCGCGACGAGCAACGTGAGCGACCAGACAGCCGAGACGGGGTCCCCGTGTGCCGCGAACAGCGCCGCGTTGGCGGCCAGCATCACGGAGATCGCGTTCGTGGGGCCATTGATCAGGAACTCGGAGCTGCCGAAGGCGGCCCCCAGAATGGACGCAGCGACGGCCGTGGCGATGCCCGCAGCGGGAGGCACGCCCGCGATCAGCGCGTAAGCCATCGCCTGTGGGACGGTGAAGAGAGCGACCGTGACACCGGCGATCAAGTCGGGCCGCAGCTGGGCGGTGCCGTAGCCGCGGAAGGTGGCGAGGAACGGAAGCAGCCTCGCCAAACCGTGAGGTTCGGAGTCGGCGATCCGGAACGAGGGCGGTGGCAAGGACGACATTGGACGCCGCGGAGATAACACGGTTCTGGCACCCCGACGGGGAGCAAGCAGAGCGCCTCGACGCGACGGCCCTCGCCGGCACGCCCGGGTTCGGAACTTTTCGGGCGCCGCGCGATGAAGAGCGGCAGTGCCTTCGTTTTGGTGTAAGGGCACCTGATGGCTCGCCCCCACCATTGGGAGACGGCTCGTGGCTGATCGGCGCGCCGGCGGCTTCGAAGCCGGGCCAGAGCCCGAGCGCCGCGCGCACGCGCTCAAGTTCGCCGCGGGTGTTCTCACCGTGGCGGCGCTCGCGGCCGCCTTCGCGATCGTCTTCCGCTTCGCACTCGGTCGGGTCCTTGCGCTGCTCACCGCTGCAGACGATGTGGTCTCGGCCATGCGCGGCGTACCGATCTGGCTTCGCGTCGCCGTGCCCGCCGTGGGCGGGCTGCTCTCTGGCTCCGTCTCGCTGCTCCTCGCTCGTTCGGGGCAGGGCGGTGGCGTGAGCGACGTGATGGAGGCGGTGGTGCTCGGGAACGTTCGACTGCCGCTCCGGGCCACACTCCTGAAGTCGCTCGCGTCCTGGCTGGCCATCGCAGCGGGAGCCTCGCTGGGTCGCGAGGGACCACTGATCCAGTTCGGCGGCGCGGCAGGCAAGTGGACGAGCGACCGGCTAGGCCTGCCCTTCAGCGATGCTCGACGACTGATCGCTGCGGGCACCGCGGCCGGCTTTGCCGCTGCGTACAATACCCCATTCGCCGCGGTGCTGTTCGTCCTGGAGATCGTGACCGGGGTGGTTGTCCTGCAGGCGATGGTACCCGTGCTCGTCGCCACGGTGATCGCGTGCGCGTGCACGCGTTGGTTGGTGGGGGAAGGACCCGTGTACGGTCTGCGGGCGTTTGCTTTGCACAGCCCCATGGAACTCATCGGCTATGCGTTCCTGGGCATCGTGGGCGCGATCGCGGCTCAGTTCTTCATGCTGTCGATCCGCGCTGCGGAGCGCATGTTCCACCGCTCGGGTTTGGGTCAGCCCTGGCGGGCGGCGCTCGGGGGGCTGCTGACAGGCAGCGTGATCGCGTTTCTGCCCGAGGTCGCTGGGAACGGATACGAGCCCTTGAACGAGATCCTGGACGGACGACTCGCCGCGCCCGCCGTGATCCTGCTCGTCGTGGCGAAGGCCCTTGCGACCTCGGCGTCCGTGGGATCGGGGAGCCCGGGCGGCGTGTTCACTCCGACCTTGATGATCGGCGGCGGCGTTGGGTACGTCATGGGCGCCTTGCTGTGCTCGCTGTTTGGTCCGCAGGTTGGCGCTGCCGGGAGCTACGCGCTCGTGGGCATGGCCGTGACGACTGCCGCCTCGACCCATGCTCCGCTGATGTCTGCCGTCATGGCGTTCGAGCTCGCTGGCGACTACGCCATTGCGCTCCCGCTCTGCCTCGCCACCGCGGTCGCCACGGCCACCTCCCGCGCTCTACGCAAAGACTCGATCTACACGGCGGAGCTCACCGCACGCGGCGTCGCCTGGGAGCTATCCTGGGACGGGCGCCGCAGCGCCAAGCCGGCCAAGCGCGGCGACGAGCCGAGTCGATGAGCACGGCGAGCCTGCCGCTGGAGAGCCACGCAGCGGGACGAGAGCGAAAGCTAGGGTGCACGTGTTCACGCTCTCGCGCGACGTGCTCACGGACGCTCGCCGGACTCAGCTCGCCGTGCGCGCCAGGTGGTCGCGCAGGCGCTCCCCGCCGACCACGCCCGCGCCGAAGTCGAGCGTGCGGATCGGGAAGGGTATCGTGATCGCGTTGGCATCGAAGGCGGCCTTGATCGCGATCATCGCCTCCGAGCGGCAGCGCTTGTAGTGAAGCTCGTCTGCAGCGGAGAGCCAGATGCGCACCTCCGCGTTGATGGAGCTCTCCGCGAACTCCTGGAAGAACACCTCCACGGTGCGGTCGGGCAGGCGGCCATCGAGATCCTCGAGCGCGCCGATGATGCAACGCTGCACCTTCGTCATGTCATCGCAGTACGCGGTCCCTACGACGAAGTCCAAGCGGCGGTGGGCAGTGTGGGTGTAGTTGACGATCGCGTTCTGGAACACGTCTTTGTTCGGCAGCAAGACCGAGCGCCCGTCCAGGGTCTCCAGCTCGGTATCGCGCAGCTTGATCCGGCCGATGCGCCCCTTGTACCCGCCGATCTCCACGAGGTCGCCTTCCGAGAAAGGCTGCGAGAGCGCCATCAGCAGGCCGGCCATGAAGTTCGCAGCGATGTCCTGAAACGCGAAGCCGAGCGCCAGGCCCAGCACGCCCACACCTGCCAGCAGAGAGGTGACGGTCTTGTCCAGCTGCAACAGCTCGAGTGCGAAGAAGCCGCCCAGCAGGATCACGATCAGCCGCGCGCTACCGGCGAGGAGGTTCGCGATCGGAGGGTTGTGCGTGACGCGCGCGAACAGGCGGCGTGCGAGCTGGCCGGCCACGCGCGCGAGTGGCAGCGCCACGAGCACGACCAACACCGCCAGCACCAGGTTGGGCAGCATGACCACGAGCGCTTCGAGCCAGCCAGACAACTTCCCAATCAGCTTGTCGATCAGCGCAGAGAGCTTGGGCATGCGATCCTCGTCAGACAGCAGAGCCCGCGTGAAGCTCCACGTGCTGATAGATACGCACGTGCTTGTGGACCGCCACGGTCTTGCTCCAAGCCGCTCGAGCTGCCGGAACGCAGCGGCTTTACTTCGCACATGCCGCACGTTCGCACGCACCTCATCGTCGCCCCCGCTGCAGACGTGCGCGCAGACCTGGAATCTCTCCAAGTAACGTCGGAGTCGCTCCGAACCGCACGCAGCTCAGATCCACGCGTCGCCCGCGCATCGCGGCCCGCGGGGTGCAGCCGCGGTGGCACGCGCCATGCGTAGCTCGCTGCAGCAGCGCGATGGAGCGCGGCGAGGAGGAACGATGAACGGAACGAAACTGTGGATCGCAGCAGGAGGGCTGTGCGTGTTCGCGTGCGCGCACGCCC
>DASUME010000728.1:0-2721 GCA_036277895.1 Polyangiales bacterium | reverse complement strand
CAACAGCCTGCCGATGCGCGGCGCGCCGGGGCCCTTTTCGTACATCGACATGGGCGGCATGTTCACGCTGGTGAAGGTGCGCGACAAGCCCGCGAGCGCGGACGTGCGCGGCTGGTACCAACATCCCGAAGGCACGGTAGCCGTGCGCGCGGATCCCGCGCGTATGGCCGAAGACGGCATCGAGGTCTGACGATGAACACGATCTTGAACGTGCGCGGCATGACCTGCGGCCAGTGCGTGAAGCACGTGACCGACGCGCTGCGGGCCGTGCCGGGCGTGACGCAGGTGGAGGTGACGCTGCGCGAGGGCCGGGCGCAGATCGAGCACGACGCAACCATCACGAGCTTGATCGCGGCGGTGAAGGCGGAGGGCTACGACGCCTCAGAGCGGTGAGGAGGTGACCGGGATCGGATCGCAGCGCAGCAGGCTGTCGTCGAGCACCGGGCAGCTCACGTTGCCGCCGATGAACACGCCGTAGCGCTCGTCCGGGCTGGCGGGGGCGTAGACCACCAGGCACATCTGCTGCTCGGGGGCGCGCAGGGGCGAGCAGTCGTTGCAGTTCGCGCTCACCTCTTCGGAGAGCGTGAGGCGGGTCAGCGCGGGGCAGAACACGCCGCGCGTCAGCGTGCCACCCCACATCTCGAGCGTGGTGGCGCTCCCGGCGCCGAAGTGCACGCCGTTCCAGAGCGCGGCCACGCTCTCGACCGTGCCGTTCACGCGGCTGTCGCTGATCGACGAGCTGTGGGCGCGCAGCCGCTCGCGGCAGCCCGCGAACAGCGATCGGGTGAGCCGCGCGTTGACCAGCAGCGCCGTGTCGCAGCGGTGTAGCTCCAGCGCGCCGAGCTCGACCTCGGACAGGCTGAGGTCGTCGACGTCGAGCCGCATGCGCTCGCCTTGCAGCTCGATGCCGACCACACGCTCGGCGCTCACGTCGACGTCCGTGATCGGCACCGTCTCCAGCACCACCTCGCGCGCCTGGAGCTTGCTCGTAGTCAGCGCGCCGCGCTGGATGCGCAGGCTGCCCGCGGGCAGCACCGCGGCCAGGTCGCGCACCACGCTGCCCGTGATCGTCACCTGCACCGCGTCCGCGCTGGTGATGCTGACGTCGCGCAGCGTGCCCTCGAGCTGCAGCGAGACCGGACCGCGCAGCTCGATCGCGATGTCGCCGAGGTCGACGCCGCGGAACACGAAGCGGGTCGGTCGCTCGGCATGCAGCACGATCCGCGAGTTGGTCGACACCAGCGCGTTCAGCTCGGCCGCGTCGCTCTCGGGCGCGGGCGTCAGGTCGAGCGTGGCGCAGCGTGTGGGCGAGAGCGTGACCGGGATGCCCTCGACCACGCGCAGCGCGAGCGTACAGCTCACGGCCTGCCCGCCCTCGCACGGCGCACTCGACAGCCCGCCGCAGGCGGGCACCACCGGCGGCGGCGGCGGAAACGGCGCCCGCGGCGTGAACGTCGTCGCGCAGTCTACGGTTGGCTGCATGCACGCGGCAGCGCCGCGTGACGGTCCTTCGCTGAGCTTGCCGACCACCGGCTCGCCGAGGCCATCGCAGCCGAGACAGCTCAACATCAACGCGAGCCACCCACGCTTCATGGCGCCGCTCCTTGCTCGATCACGCGGAAGATCACGCGCCGGTTCTGCTCGAAGGCGCGCTCTTCGGCGCCGGCTTCCACCGGTCCAGCCGCGCCGAGGGCCGCCACGCGCAGGCGCTCGGGCGCCACGCCGTGCTCGATCAGCCACTGCCGCACGCGCTCGGCGCGCCGCTGCGAGAGTGCCTGGTTGTACGCCTGGCTGCCGCGCGCGTCGGCGTAGCCCTGGATCTCCAGCAGCCGAATGTCGGGCCGCTGGGCCAGCTGGTGCGCGACCTCGTGCAACATCGCGACGCCGATCGCCTCGAGCGTATCCGAGTCGAACTTGAACAACACCGGCGCGAGCAGCTCGGTGCGCTGCGTGACCACGGGCACCGCGCTCTCGATCAGGCGCAGCATCTCGTCATCTGGAGGCGGCGCAGGCTCACGCTCGATCTCCACCTCGACGCGCTCGACGACGCGCTCGACCACACGCACGGGCCGCACCGCGCGCGGCGGCGCAGGCGGCGCAGGCGGCGGCTTCGGCGGCTGATCGAAGCGGAAGCGCAGGCTGAGCCCGAGCCAGAGGTAGCTCGCGTCCGAGGTGTAGCTGCGTCCGTCCCACTGCACGACGCGCCCGTAGCCGAGCACCGGCCCCAGGCTGATGTTCTTGTCGGTACGACTGTCGACGCCGACGGTGAAGGCAACGTACGGCCGCACCGCGGTGCCGGTGAGTGCGGGTCCAAGGTCGAGCCCAGCCCACGGGCGCAGGTTGCGGTGCGGCAGCTGGATCGCCGCGCCGAGCGTGGGCGCCAGCACGCCGCCGATGTCCTTCGACGAGCCGAACATGCCGCCGTGCAGGCTCGCGCGCAGCTCCAGCCAGGGCCAGATCGTACGCCCGACTTGCACGGCCGCGACGCCGGCCAGGCGATCGAACTTGAGCGCTTCGATCTGATCGCGGCTGAACATCAGGCCCGGCCCGATCGAGCCGCGCAGGTTCCACAACGGCGGAGGCCGCGTCGCTTGCGCGCGCGCTCCGCTCGTCAGGGTGAGCGCGAGCAGCAAGATGAAAAATCGTAGAGGTGAGATCACTGCTACTTCTTGGTTGGCGTCTCGATCGGTGACTACGATGGGTCCCTGGGCTCGGAACTTT
>DASUME010000727.1:0-4687 GCA_036277895.1 Polyangiales bacterium | reverse complement strand
GCTGGCGCCCACGAATCCACTGTTGTGGGCGGTCGTGATGGCGCTGCTGGTCGGCTTCGTGGCGTATGGGCGCTACGTGCGCCCGGCGTGATCACAGCGCCGGCAGGATGGTGCTCAGTGAGAGCGTGCGGTCGCGCAGCACGACGCTCGCCCAGCGTGCGCCCGGCGACGGCAGGTACACGATGACGTCGTCCGTGTGCGAGAGCACGAGGCGCGTGACCTGGATGGTCTCGATGCTCTGCCCACTCGCGTCCAGCACCGTGGCCGTCTCCACGTCACCGCCCGGCATACGCGTCTCGAACGCGCCGCCCCAGCGTGCGCTGCCATCCGCGTAGAGCAGCACGTTCTGCCAGGTCGTCGCGGACTCTCCGCCGTGCACCAGCGCGAGCGTGTTGACTGCCTTGGAGCGCGTCGCGAGGCCGCCGTAGGTGTAGCCGCTGATCCAGTTGGGCGAGCAGTAGCCCATGATGTCCTTGTAGCTGGCCGGCGAGATCAGCTTGCTGGTGCGGCTGTCCCAGCCCCAGTCGAGGATGCCGCCCGCCATGTCGGGGAAGTTGCCGTCGACGCCCTCGATCGAGCCGGCCTTCACGCACGGCGCGTGGCCGCGACCATGCGCATGACCGAGCTCGTGCACGATCGTCTCCATGCTCTGGTTGTCGGAGAAGTACGCAGCCAAACCAGCTTGCGCGCTCGCGGACACACGGGCGCTCTGGGGCGCGATGCCGAGGATGCAGCCGCGCTGGCAGAAGGTGGCGAACGTGGCCGCGGGCTGCATCAGGCCGAAGTAATAGACGTTCGAGGCCACGCGGTCGTTGGCGCGCTCGCGCATCACCGAGTTGAGCACGTTGCTCCAGGTGGCGCTGTCGGCACCGGTCACCGCGCTCGGCCCCGTGAAGGGCGTGGCGCGCACCGTCACCTCGACGTCGGGCACGGGATAGAACGCGAGCAGCACGGCGCGGATCTTCGCGAGCTCGGCATCGTCGGTCTTGGGCAGGCGGCCGCCGATGTCGATCGGCAGCACGACCACCTTCAGCTTGCCGATCGCCTCCACACCGACGGCCTGCGTGCCGGTGGCCGGGAGACGCGCGTCGCTCGCCTGGCCGCCCTGGGCACCACAGTCGATCTCCTCGAGCGAGACGCTGAGCTGCGTGTCCGGTGTGAGCTTGCTCGGCTCGACCGTGAAGCCGAACGTGGTGGCCTCGTCCGCGTCCGTGGAGCTGGCGGCGATCGTGCGCTCGTTCTCCAGCTTGGTCTCACCCTGCGCGCTCTTCAACGTGAGCACGGCGCGAACCGCGTGCGCCGCGTAGCCAGCCTGCGTGTCGACGAACACGCGCACGAGCGCCTTCTTGCCGGCGACCACCGGGACCGGCGTGGTCGTGGCCCACGCACCGGACTTGTACAGCGAGACCTTCACGGTCTGGTACAGCGCGAGCTCGCGGACCTTCAGGCCCTTCGCGAACGGACCGTTTGCGCCGCAGCCGGTGCTCGCGGGCGTGCCGGCGTCGGGAGCCGCACTGCCGGCATCGACGGGGCCCGCCGCGTCGCGTCCGGCGTCGCGCGCCGCGACGGTCGCATCACGCTCGCTCGGCGCGGGGCCACCGTCGGCCGGCTCACCGCCGTCCTCGACTTCTTCTTCGCCGCGCGGCTCGTCTTCGACCACACGCGCGTCGCGGGTGTTGGCCGCTTCGCCTTCTCCCGCATCGCCCGTGCGCGTGGAGCGCGCTCCCGTCTCGAGGGGCTCGATCAGACCGCTACAGGCGCCCAGTAAGGCCGTGTATGCGAGGAGCCCCAGAACGGATAACTTCGCCGCAGCTGAAATCGAGCGCGTCTTCATCCAGACCCAACGAAGCATACCCTGTGAAACAGGCAAAAGAATGAGCTGCTTTGTGTGCAGCTCCGTTCATTTTGGCTGTGTGTTCTCGCCTGTGTGCGCGGCCGCGAGCAGGCCGAGCACCGCGAACATCAAGATCCAGAACGCGATCTCTTGCGTGGCATCGTAGGTCCACTGCACGTTCACGGGCGCGCTCGTCCATGACAGCCCGGCGACGAACACGATCGCGAGCGCCAACCGAGCGCGCGTCAGTTGCTCCGCGGCTTCGATGATCGCGCGCGGCAACACACCCGCGCGGAACGCGAGCAGCGCGCCGAACACCACCGGCAGCATGCACTTCGCCGCCGTGAGCAGTCCCTGCCAGCCGGCCTCGCCGGTGGCGCCTTCGTTCGCGGGCAGCCACCGGAAGTAGAAGTCGTAGTCGACGCCGCCCACGCGTGTGCTCATCGCGGTCCAGAAGCTGAGCCACATCAGCAACACGAACGTGCTCGCACGCAGCCACGTGCTCTCGTCGCGCAGCGCTGCGGACAGCCAGACCCAGAGCAACCAGCTCGTCGCGACGGCAGCCAGCTGCGCGGTCTGGTGCGGGAAGAAGGCGCTGCAGGCCATCGGTAGCAGCAAGCACGTGAGCGCGAACGCGCGTCGCCATCGGAACGCGGCGAAGCTGAGCGGAAGCACCAGCCCACACGGCGCGATCCACCAGCGTGCATCCTGGTTCTGCGCGCACGCGACGATCAGCTCTCCCAGTGCGACCGCGAGCGCTGGCAAGCGCCCGCCCGCCGCGTACGCCGCGATCGCCATCGGCAGCGCGGCGAGCGCAAAGCCCACCGGCCCGATGTCGACCTCGAGCAAGCTGCGCGGCAGGTAGTCACGCACGCGGATCAGCGCCAGCGCGAGCAACAGCACGATCGAGAGCGCGAGCTGCAGTGGTTGCTTCGCGTGCCGAAGCCTCGTGCAGAGCAGGATCAGCAACCAGAGCACCGGCGCCTTGAGGCCTGCCGTCGGCTCGGCGGTGGGCAGCGCGAACAGCAGCGACCCCGTGCAGAGCGTGGCGAGGGAAAGCTGGCGGCTCGCGACAGCCAGCACTCCCGCGCCTACGACGCCGACGGCGACGGCGGAGAGCAGGCTGCCCGCAACGCTGGCCAGCTCGCCGTACACACCGCGAAAGAGCACGGCGAAGCCGAACATCACCGCAGCACCCGACAGCATCGCCGCGCGCGGAACCTGCGTGGCCATCGCCAGCGCGAGCAAGCATGCGACCAGCAACGGCGTACGCGAGCGCGCCCGCGAGGCCAACAGGTCGCCGGCGAGCGGAGCACCGGCAAAGTACGCGTCGGCCAGCCCCGACTCTCCCCAGCGCAGCCCGAACACGCGCGCCCAGATCGCCGCGTGATCGGTCATCACCAGCTCGTGCTCGAGGTGGCGTGCGAAGCGCGGGCCGAAGTAGGCGGCAAACGTGTCGGTGCCCACGTCTGCGCTGTGGCGGCCGCTCGGCTCGTGGCCGTGATCGCCAAGGACCACCACATGGTCGCGCTCGCTGCGCGCCGCGAACACGCGGTCGATGCGCGCGTCCGTCCCTTGCAGCGCGCGCGCGTAGTCGTCGCCCTCGGCGCCGAACTTGTGTGCGGTCTCGTCGAGCGCGAGCAGGTGAATGAAGACGAGGTCGAGGTTCGCTGCGCCCAGCGCGTGCTCGAGCGTGTCGTCGTCGTCGGCCGGGCCTGCGTGCTCGGCGGCGTAGACCACCTCGAGACCGGCCAGTGCCCTGGCCAACAACGGGTCGCCGAAGTAGCCCACGCGCCGTCCGCGGCGCTGCAGCGCGCCGAGCAGGCTGCGATCGGACAACGCGCGCGCGGCTCCAAAGTTACGCAAGGGCGAGAACCCGCTGGCGCGGTCGACCCCGCTCACCATCGCGCTCACGCACGGAATGGTCACGCCATCCACACACGCGCGCACGCGTCCGTGTAGGCCGGCGCTCGGAAGGTGCGCCTGGAGCCTGGGCAGAGCCTGCACGTCTCGACGATCGAACGAGTCGATCATGACTACGAACAGACGCTCGTGCGGCGCCGCTTCCAGCTGCGTCACGCGGGGCGGGTCGACCGAGTCGCTGAGGTCGAACGCGTACAGCGCGGCCAAGCCCAGGAACAGCGGCAGCACCGCCAGCAGCAGGCGTCGAGCGGAGCGCAATTGCACGTGGTTGGTCGAGAAGTAGGCGCGCGGAGCGTTTGTGCAGCTGAGGTCCGGCTGACCGCCACGTCGCTGCAGCTACGCAGACTCCATCTTCTCGAACAGGCGGCGCAGCTCGTTCTGCTCGGCCGCGCTGAGCTTCGTCAGGCGCGTGCCGAACGAGTGCGCGAGCAGCTCCATGCCCTGCGTCATCACCTTGCGCCCCGACGCCGTCAGCGCGAGCCGGTGGCGCCGCAGGTCTGCGGCGTCGATCTCGCGCCGCACGAAGCCCGCCGCCTCCAGCCGCTTGAGGTACGCCGTGACCGACGGCTTCGGGATGCACAGCTCCGACGCCAGCTCGGCGGGATACGGGTACTGCTCCATGGCGGCGAGCAGGAACAGCTCCTTGACCTCCAGGTCGAGCTCCGCGATCTGCACGCCTACGTCGGTGATCACCGAGCTCACCAGCCGGTAATTCAGGGACCAAAGCCGGGTGGGATCGATTTTCGCCATCTCGCCTTGCATGCCCCGATCGTTCCGCCCTAAACTAGTTTCGTTCGGAACCAACGGATTCTGAAACGACCAAGTTCCTGAACTAACTGTAGGAGACGCGACCATGCCGCTCAATCATTATCTGACTCTCGGACGTTCTGGCCTGCGCGTGAGCCCGTACTGCCTGGGCGCGATGACGTT
>DASUME010000726.1:0-7283 GCA_036277895.1 Polyangiales bacterium | reverse complement strand
CGTGACGCAGGAGTGCTAGGCGTCTATTGACGCGAAGTCGAACGGCCGCTCGTCGATGCGCGCGAGCTCGAAGCTTGGGATCAGCGCGCGCGCTTCGAGCTCGCGGCCGTCGCCGAGCCCGAGGCTGGCCGCGATCGCGCCGATGATGCGCTCGGCCGACACGCCGCGCTCGCGCAGCTCGTCGACGGCGATCGCGCGGTCGCGCTTGGCCAGCCGCTTGCCGTCCTCGCCGAGCAGCAGCGGCGCGTGCACGAAGGCCGGCGGCTCCGCGCCCAGCGCGCGGTAGAGCGAGAGCTGCCAGCCCGTGCAGCCGGCCAGGTCCGCGCCGCGCACGACCTCGGTGATGCCCATCGCGATGTCGTCGACGACGACCGCGAGCTGGTAGCTCACGGTGCCGTCCGCACGCTGCACGATGAAGTCGCCCTGCGCGCTGGCCGGGACCTCCCCCAGCAAGCCATCGACGAAGCCGGGCAGCTCGTCCTCGACGACGAAGCGCCGCGCGAGGTCGTCGGCCAGTCCGTTCTGGCGGCACGTGCCGGGGTACACCGGTCCGAACTCGCCGTGCGGCGCGCTCGCGATCGCCAGCTCCTTGCGCGTGCACTTGCAGCCGTAGATGCGCCCCGCCCGCTGCAGCGTGTCGAGCGCCGCGCGGTAGCGATCGTAGCGCAGCGACTGCTCGTACGGCGCGTGCGGTCCGCCCACGTCCGGGCCCTCGTCCCAGTCCAGGCCGAGGAAGCGCATCGACGCCATGATCTGCGCGAGCGAGCTCGACACCACGCGCGGGCCGTCGATGTCCTCGCTGCGCAGCAGGAAGGCACCGCCCTGCGAGCGCGCGCGCAGCCAGGCGACGAGCGCGGTGCGCGCCAGGCCCAGGTGCAACGGACCTGTGGGCGAGGGCGCGAACCGGCCGCGGTACGCCGTCAGATCAGTTCCTTGGCACCGAGCCAACGCTCCGCCTCGATGGCGGACATGCAGCCGGTACCGGCCGCGGTGATCGCCTGGCGCCACTGATGGTCCTGGACGTCGCCGCATGCGAACACGCCGGGCACGTTGGTGGCCGTCGAGCCCGGTACGGTCTTGATGTACTTGTTCTCGTCGAGCGTCAGCTGGCCCGCGAACAGCTGCGTGTTCGGCACGTGGCCAATGGCAACGAAAAGGCCCTGCGTGGCGTGCACGTGGGTTTCCTTGGTCTTGGTGTTCTGCACCTTCAGTGCACTCACCGCGCCCTCCTTCACGCCGAGCACCTCCGTCACCTCGTGGTTCCAGAGGAACTTGATCTTGGGATGACGCATCGCACGCGCCTGCATGATCTTCGACGCGCGCAGCTCTTCGCGGCGATGGATCAACGTCACGCTCTTGCAGATCCCAGCCAGGAACAAGGCCTCTTCCAGGGCGGTGTCGCCGCCACCGACGACCGACACGTCTTGATCCTTGAAGAAGAAGCCGTCGCAAGTCGCGCACGCGCTGACACCGCGATTGCGGAGCTCGGTCTCACTCTCCAGGCCGAGCCAGCGAGCGCTCGCTCCGGTGGAGATGATCACGGTATGCGTTTGGTAGGTCGTACCGTCGGCCTCGAGCGTGAACGGCGAGCCACCGCTGAGCTGGATCTTGTCGACGTCTGCGAGCACGAAACGCGTCCCAAAACGCTCGGCCTGGCGATGCATCAGCTCGATCACCTCTGGCCCTTTTACGCCGTCGGGGAAGCCGGGGAAGTTCTCGACGTCGGTGGTGATCATGAGCTGACCGCCGGTTTGCCCGCCGGCGATCACACCCTCGATGACGAGCGGCTTCAGGTTGGCGCGGGCCGCGTAGATGGCAGCGGTCAATCCCGCTGGTCCCGACCCGATGATGATCACGTTCTCCATTGGCTTTTCCTCGAAGGACGACTGTTAGCCCGCGCTGCGCGAGGCGCAATCGGAGGTGGTTGGTCGCGGTTCGCGCTCGCTCCATGACGGCGATCGGAGTATCGACATCCTAGGCAGTCCCCACCTGTAACGGCCGGTAGGGCGTTGCCCGGCTAGCTAAGCTGAGCCTAAACGATGATTTTAGATGCTCGTATTGGGTTGACACCTTGTGTCATTCGGTCGCAAATAGCTCATCAGCGCTATCGACTCCCGGGGCGGGGCAGACGACGGCGCAGGACGGGGGGACCAGTGCTGCCGTTTCAATTCCTGGATATGGTCGACGGGCTGACGAGGCTCGATCCGGTCCGCACCTACCCGGTGCGTGCAGGTGAGCTCGTGGCTCGGTTGTGTGGGGTGGATGCTTTCATCGTCGAGCTCGACGGTGGCGAGACGGCTACCAGCGATGCGGTCCCGGAGGGCCGCACCAAGGTGAGTCTGCCGCTGCGTTACGGGCGCCAGACGTTGGGGCAAGTCGTGTTGCTCTTGCCGGAAGGCAAAGAGCGGCTCGAGCCGCACGACCTGCGCACGGCGCGCTGGGCTGCCCGGATCATGGGACGCTGCCTCAACTACTCGGCGCGCATGCGCCACGAGCCGCGCAAGAACGGCCTCGAGGAGGTCAGCGAGGCGCTGCACAAGGCTCCGCTCACGCCGCGCGAGCGCGACGTGGTGGCGCTGCTGATGTCGGGCGCCAGCACACGTCAGATCGCGGCCGAGACGCACCTGACGGTCGGCACCGTGCACACGTACCTCAAGCGCATCTATCCCAAGCTGGGCGTGCGCTCGCGCGTGGAGCTGGTCGCGCGCATGATCGGTACCGACGGGCTGACCTTCGGTCCTGGCGCGTCGATCCTGCCGCCGCAGCCGGCCGTGCCCGTGGTCGCAGTCCAACCCGGCATGAACTGAGTCTCTCCTCGCCCGGAGCAGGCCGGAGCATCAAGCGGTGCAAGCACGGACGCGCGGACTGCTTCGGGCGGAGGAGTCCCTACCGCAGTGGGTGCGTGCTAGGGACGTTGCGTGGCGTCACGGAAGACTCTCACGCACCTCGATGAGCGCGGTCGCGCGCGCATGGTCGATGTCGGCACGAAGCCGATCACCGAGCGGATCGCGATCGCCGGCGGTGTCGTGCGTATGGAGCGCGCGACGCTTCGAGCCGTGATCGCGGGCAACACGCCGAAGGGCGATGTGCTCGCGGTCGCGCGCGTGGCCGGCATTCAAGCGGCCAAGCGCACCTGGGAGTTGATCCCGATGTGCCACCAGCTGCAGCTGAGCTCGGTCAAGGTCGAGCTTTCGGCGGTGGCGGCTGGAATCGCGATCGAGGCGACCGTGCGCTGCGTCGATCGCACGGGCGTGGAGATGGAGGCGCTGACGGCGGTCTCGGTCGCCGCGCTCACGCTCTACGACATGCTCAAGGCGATCGATCGCGCGATCGTGATCGACGACGTGAAGCTGCTGGAGAAGCGCGGCGGCAAGTCCGGAGATTACGCAGCCGCACGCCGGCGCAGCGCACCCGTCACGAAGGCGACGTCGGCGCGGCCGAGCTCGCGCAAGAGCACCAGGGCCGCCAAGTAGGCGAGCCCGCCGGCGATCATCGCGACCGGCGCCATCAGCGCCGAGCCCTGCGGGACCAGCCGCGCCGCGTAGTAGCCCGCGACGCTCGCGAGCGCACAGCGTGCGAAGCTCAGCAACGGCGGCAGCACCCCCAGGATCGCCTTCAGCGCGAACGAGCTGGTGATCAGCGCCGCCAGCGGACCGAGGCTGGTCGCGAAGGCGGCCATGCCGAGCACGCCGTCGCCGAGCCCGACCGCCTTCACCAGCAGGCGATTGCCGAACAACACGACCAGCAGCGCGATCAGCCCGCTGCTCGCAGACGCCGCCGGCTTGCCCGCGCCGCTGAGGATGGTCGCGATGATCACGAACAGCGCCAGCCCCACCTCGCCGAACACCAACACGCGCAGGGTCTCCGCGCCGCCGAGGAAGGTGGTGCCGTAGGCCATGCGCATCAGGCCTTCCGCGCCGCCGCTCAGCGGGGCTGCCATGCCGAACAGCGCGATCGCCGAGAAACGTAGGGCCGCGTCGATGTGTGCGCGCGCGCCGTGCAGATCGCCGCTGGCCGTCGCGCGCGACACCAGCGGGAACACCACGAACGTGACCGCGAGGATGATCTGGTAGGGCACGAACGCGAAGTTTTGCCCCGCCTTGTACAGCCCCACCAGCGTGGTCGCGCGCTCGGCGGCCTGCGCCACCGTCAGGCCGGACTCGATGCCGAGCTGGGCGATCGTGTTGTTGAACACCCAGACGTCGAGCAGCAGCGTGCCGTTGAGCATCAGCTGGAACAGCACGATCGGGAGCAGGAACGAGATCCAGCTGTGCAGCGGGAGCTTCGGGCCGTCTTTGCCGGTGCCGACGACGAACAGCGCGATCAGGAGGATGATCAGCGCGCCGCTCGCGAAGCCCGCCACCGCGCCCGCCGCGCCGTAGCCGAGCGCGGCCGCGCCGACGATGCCCACCGTGCGCACGGTGGAGAAGGTCATGTCGAGGCCGGCCTGGTGCAGGAACATGCGGCGGCCGTTGAGGCTGCCCACGAGCGCAGCGTAGAGCGCGTAACAGAGCGGCACGATCGAGACGATGCGCAGCAGGTCCGTGAGATCTTCGTCGTAGGCGAAGCGGGCCATCGACGGGGCCAACAACGTGAGCCCGCCCGCCAACAAGACGCCCACCACGAGCTGGATCCCGAGCCCCTGGCGCAGCCGCGCGGGCGCGAGCTGCTCGTCCTCGCTCACGCGCTTGGACACGGACTGCACGGTGGCCGCGATCAGCACGTTGTTGATCACACTCGCCATGCTCATGACGAGTGAATACCTTCCGAACGCCGTGGGCGACCCGAGCAGCCGCGGCAGACCCACCTGCACCACGAACCCGGTCAAGATGAAGTACAGCTTCGCGAGCGTGATGAGGGCGAGCCCTCGGCCGGTGCCGGCAGCGGCGGACATCTGGGGCCCACTTGTGTCTCGTGGCGCTGGGAAGGTCAAAGAACAGCCGGGCAGGGGCCGGGGCAGGGGCACGGGCAGTGGCGAGACTACTCGGAAAATCGGTTTGCAAACCCAGCTTGACGGGTAGGTCGAACTGGTTACGTTGGGCCGCAGTTCGCAGCGTTACGAGCCCGCAGGTTCAAGCGGCGCGGCGGACGAAGACGAAAGACCATAGCCGCAGGCCCTGGGGGGCATGCGCGGGGACCTGAGGAGACAGAGCATGGGCAAGATCATCGGCATCGACCTCGGCACGACCAACTCCGTCGTGGCGATCATGGACGGCAAGGAACCGAAGGTCATCGTCAACGAAGAGGGCGATCGCACCACCCCGTCCGTCGTTGCCTGGACCGATCAAGACGAAGTGATCGTGGGCCAGATGGCCAAGCGCCAGGCGATCACGAACCCGGAAGGCACCATCTACTCGGCCAAGC
Organism: Polyangiales bacterium; assembly: GCA_036277895.1. GTDB lineage: Bacteria > Myxococcota_A > Polyangia > Polyangiales > DASUME01 > DASUME01. The sequence continues at coordinate 1,919 of DASUME010000726.1, read as the reverse complement.
GCTTCGTGGGCCGTCGCTACGACGAGGCCGCCGAAGACGGCAAGCGCATGCCGTACCTGGTGAAGAAGAAGGACAACGGCGACGTTGCGTTCGAGGTGCACGGCAAGCAGGTGAGCCCGCCCGAGGTCGCGTCGAACGTGCTGCGCAAGCTCAAGAAGGCGGCCGAGGACTACCTCGGTGAGACCGTCTCGGAGGCCGTGATCACGGTGCCCGCGTACTTCAACGACGCGCAGCGCCAGGCCACCAAGGACGCCGGCCGGATCGCGGGCCTCGAGGTCAAGCGCATCGTGAACGAGCCCACCGCGGCGGCGCTCGCGTACGGCCTCGACAAGAAGAAGGACGAGGTCATCGCGGTCTACGACTTCGGTGGCGGCACGTTCGACATCTCGATCCTCGAGGTGGGCGACAACGTGGTGCAGGTGATCAGCACCAACGGCGACACGCGCCTCGGTGGTGACGACGTCGACCAGCGGGTGATCGACTACCTCGTCGCGGAGTTCAAGCGCGACCAGGGCATCGACGTGTCCAAGGACAAGATGGTGCTGCAGCGCCTCAAGGACGCGGCGGAGAAGGCGAAGATCGAGCTCTCCACCAAGGTGGAGACCACGGTCAACCTGCCGTTCTTGACCGCGGATGCTTCGGGTCCGAAGCACCTCAACCTGCGCATCACGCGCGCCAAGCTCGAGCAGATGATCGAGGACCTCGTGCAGCGCTCGCTGGAGCCCTGCAAGAAGGCGCTCTCCGACGCGAACAAGACGGCGGCCGACATCCAGGAGGTCGTGCTGGTCGGTGGCTCGACGCGTATCCCGCTGGTGCTCGAGGCCGTGAAGAAGTTCTTCGGCAAGGAGCCGCACAAGGGTGTGAACCCGGACGAGGTCGTCGCGATCGGCGCCGCGGTCCAGGCGGGCGTGCTCTCGGGTGACGTCAAGGACATGGTGCTGCTCGACGTCACGCCGCTCTCGCTGGGCGTCGAGACGCTCGGTGGCGTGATGACCACGCTGATCCCGCGCAACACCACCATCCCCACGCGCCGTGAGGAGACGTTCTCCACCGCGGACGACAGCCAGACCAAGGTCGAGATCCACGTGCTCCAGGGCGAGCGCGCACAGGCTCGCGACAATCGCACGCTCGGGCGCTTCCACCTCGAGGGGATCATGCCCGCACCGCGCGGCGTGCCCAAGATCAAGGTCGCATTCGACATCGACGCCAACGGCATCCTCTCGGTCCACGCCAAGGACGAGGCCACCGGCAAGGATCAGCGCATCACGATCACCGCGGGCAGCGGTCTGACTGAGCAGGAAATCCAGAAGATGGTCGAGGAGGGCAAGAGCAACGAGGCCGCCGACAAGGAGCGTCGCGAGCAGATCGAGACGCGCAACCGTGCGGACCAGCTGGCCTGGAGCGTCGAGAAGGCGCTCAGCGATGCCAAGGACAAGCTGCCGGCGGAGAAGGTCACGGACATCGAAGGTCAGGTCAAGACGTTGCGCAGCGCGATCGAGCGCGATGACCACCCTGCGATCAAGACCGGCATGGAGACGCTCGAGAAGAGCATGCACGAGCTGGCGCAGGTGGCCTACCAGGGCGCAGGCGCCCCGGGTGGTGCACCCGGCGCAGCCCCCGGCGGCGAGGCCCCGAACGCAGGCAAGAAGAAGGACGACGGCGTGATCGACGCCGAGTTCGAAGACAACTGAGCCCGCTGCACGCGTAGGAACGCCGCAGCATCACCTCCATGCCGTAGGCGAGCGCATCCACGCGCGGCGTGCTGCGCGTGCAGCCTGTCTCGTTGCAGATCGAGTCGCTCGTGAGCGCGTCGAAGGCGAGCAGGCCGCGATAGCCGTTGAAGTAGCCGGTGAGCTCGGCGCTGCATGAGCGCGGTAGCTCGAAGCGCAAGCCGAGCTCGCTCTGCAGCGAGCGCTGCA
>DASUME010000725.1:0-4224 GCA_036277895.1 Polyangiales bacterium | reverse complement strand
AGGTAGACGTGGTACTCGATGCGCTGCGGGGGCCCTGGCTCCACACGACGGTAGTACGCACCGCCGCGCATTCCGAACGTGGCGAAGAGCGTTGTGCGCACTCGGCGCCATTTGCGGCAGTCGTGCCTTCTTGCCTCAGTCCCGGCGACACGCCTGCCCCAGAATTCTCGCCTACAAGGCCCTTTCGCGTACGAAACGTTACCGTCTGGCTTCGGCACGCTAGCTGCTTTGGGAAGCATCATGGTGAAAGCGCCGCCGCGACGTTCTTCGGAGCCGACCAAGTCCCTGCGGACTCGACGCACGACCGTGATGGGTGTCGAGATCTTCCACGAGGAGGTCGGCGAAGGCGCCCCGCTCGTGCTGTTGCACGGGCTCACTGACTCGCACCGCACGTGGCGCAGCGCGCTGCCCGGGCTGTCGAAGAACCATCGCGTGTTGGTGCCCGACCTGCCGGGCTGCGGGCTCTCGAGTCGGCCGGACGCGAGCTACACGCTCGAGTGGCAGGCCGAGGTGATGGCAGCGTGGCTCGATGCCCTCGGGCTCTCGTGCGTCGACGTGGTGGGACACTCGTACGGCGGCGGCGTCGCGCAGTACATGCTCCTGCTGCGGCCGCAGCGCATTCGCCGGCTGGTGCTCGTCGCCGCCGGAGGCCTCGGTCGCGAGGTGTCGCTGGAGCTGCGCCTGGCGTCGGTCCCCAAGGTGGTCGAGCGCTTCGGGCAGCCGGTGATCTCGCGCGTCGCGGCGCACGCGCTGCGCGCCGTGGGCGGCGTGCTGACGCCGGATGGCGCCGCGTGGATGAAGCAAGTCAGCGCCCAGCCCGGCACTGCCCGCGCGTTCGCGCGCACCGTGGCGGACGTGATCGACTGGCGCGGTCAGCGCCGCCACTTCCTGGACCGCGCGCAGGACATTCGCACGCTACCGCCGGTCGCCATCTTCTGGGGCACGCGAGATCGCGTCATTCCCTACGCGCACGCGACCAAGACGCTCAGCATCATGCAGGGCGCCAAGCTGATCGCGTTCGAGGACTGCGGTCACTTCCCGCACCACCAGCGCCCGATGGAGTTCGCGAGTGCGGTGTTAGAGTTCGTCGACGCACCCTACGCGCCACCCGTGCGTCTGCAGGCGCCAGCGGCGGCCCGGAGCTGGACCTCTCGCCTGCTCGCCGGCGTCCGCGAGACGGTCGCGGCGCGCGCGGGCGTTTTGGATTCTGGACGGCGTCTGTCAGTGTAGAGGGATGCCCCGGTACGCAGGCTCCCGCCTCGAGCCGACCTCGGCCTGCACCCGTGGTCGGAGCCCGCGGAGAGCCCGCTCTCGGAGACCTGGACGTCCGCGACGTCTACCCCGTCGCGCGAAGTCCGCCCCTGCGGCAGGTGCTACACACTCCCTAGCGCCGCCCCAGCTTCGCCAAGTCGCGACCGGCTCGGGGAGGTGCTGCGAGGCAGTCGTTCATGGCCGTTCCGATCGATGAAGAAGTCTCGGTAGGCGGGCCCGCGCCGGCGCGCGCGGTGCACGTGGGGCTCGTTCAGGCTGCGCTCAGCCTCGGAGGGTTCGCGATCGGCACCGTCGAGTTCGCCTCGATGAGCCTGCTGCCGCAGTTCTCGCGGGACCTGCAGGTCGAGGTGCCGATCGGCGGCCAGGCGATCACGGCCTACGCGCTCGGCGTGGTGATCGGCGCGCCGGCGTTCGCGGTGCTCGGCGCGCGCATCCCGCGGCGGGCGTTCCTGTCGGGGCTGATGGCGCTCTACGCGCTCGGCAACCTGGTCAGCGCCTGGGCGCCGTCGTTCGCGTGGCTGCTCGTCGCGCGCTTCGTCTCGGGGCTGCCGCACGGCACCTACTTCGGCGTCGCGGGCCTGCTCGCTGCCTCGCTGGTGCCCGTGAACAAGCGCGCGCAGGCGGTCGCGCGCGTGCTGCTCGGGCTGACGATCGCCACCATCATCGGCGTGCCGCTCGCGAACGTGATCGGTCGCGCGGTCGGCTGGCGCTGGGCGTTCATCCTGGTCGCGGTGCTCGCCGCGGCGACGGCGGTCTCCGTGCTGCTCACGGCACCGCGTGACCCCACCCCCGAGGGCGCGAGCTGGCGCCGCGAGCTCGGCGCGCTGAGGCGCCGCCAGGTCTGGCTCACGCTCGCGGTGGGCGCGATCGGGCAGGGTGGGCTGTTCTCCGTGTACACGTACCTCGCCTCGACCCTCACGCTGCAGGCGCACGCGTCGTCCGAGCTGCTGCCGTTCGCGTTCGGTCTGTTCGGCGTCGGCATGACGATCAGCTTGATGACCGCGGGCTACTTCGCGGACCGCTCGATCATGCGCACCGCCGCCGCGTGCTTGCTCTGGAGCATGGGGGCGATGAGCGTGTACGCGCTCTCCGTCGATCACGTCTGGAGCATCTTGCCCGCGACGTTCCTGGTCGGCTGCGGCTGCGGCCTCGTCGCTCCGATCCAGACGCGCTTGATGGACGTCGCCGGCGACGCGCAGACGATGGCGGCGGCGCTCAACCACTCCGCCTTCAACGTCGCGAACGCGATCGGTCCCGCCGCGGGGGGGCTGGCGCTCGCTGCGGGGCTCGGTTGGTCCTCCACCGGCTGGGTCGGCGTGGGCCTCGCGGCGATGGGCCTCGCGGTGCTCGCGATCGCGAACGCCGACGCGCGACGCGCCCCTGCTTCGTGACGCAAGCGCGGGTAGGTGTCCGGAAGTGAGGTCGCGCTGGCGCCCCTATCCCACCGTGGCGCGATGACATCCGACGGCGCGCGTTCGGGCCGATCCGCGATACGATTCCAGGCGTGAGCGAACCAGACGAGATCGCAGCGCAGTCCGCGTGGGAGGACCGCTTCGAGTTCGAGGAGCTGCTGGGCTCGGGGGCGATGGGTACCGTGTACCGTGCGCTGGATCGCACGCGTGGAACGGTGGTCGCCGTCAAGCAGCTCAAGCACGTGGAGGCACGTGCGCTGTTCAACTTCAAGGCGGAGTTCCGCAAGCTCGTCAACCTCTCGCACCCGAACCTGCTTCAGCTGTACGAGCTCGTCGCGCGCGGAGACGACTGGCTGCTGACGATGGAGCTCGTGGAGGGCACGGACTTCCTGCGCTACGTGCGCCCCAGCGACGACAGCGATGCGGCAAGCGCGAGCGACCAGGACTCGCTGAGCTCCCTCGACGAAAGTACCGACCCGGGTGACGACGCGAGTCCGCGTGTCGCGCACACGGCCTCGCGCGCCGCGATCAAGGTGGCTCGTCCGAGGCGGGCGCCGCGCAAGCCCGGTGCGCTCGACGAAGCGCGCCTGCGTCGTGTGCTCGGTCAGCTGGCCGAGGGCCTACGCGCGCTCCACGCCCAGGACTATCTGCACCGCGACCTCAAGCCGGACAACGTCTTGGTCTTTGCAGAGACCGGTCGCCTGGTGATCTGTGACTTCGGCCTGGTGATCGAAGCGAAGACGCGCGTGGCGCGCAAGCTTGCCGGCGAGAGCACCGGCTCGGGCACCAGCACCGCGGGCACCGGGCTTGGAATGCAAGCGGGAACGCTGGCATTCATGGCGCCCGAGCAGGCGAATGGCATGCCCCTGAGCGAAGCCGCCGATTGGTACGCCGTCGGCGTCATGCTGTACATGGCCCTCACGCTCCAGGTGCCGATCGCGCCGCGAAGGACCTTCGACGAGACGGCGCGCGCCAAGCTCGAGCAGCGCCCGCGCGATCCGCGCGAGCTCAACCCCGACGCGCCCGCCGACCTGAGCGAGCTCGCCCTCGCGCTCCTGGCCCCGGACGCGAGCGAGCGCGCTGGCTACGAACGCGTGCGCGCCTGCGTGGCCAGTCGCGTCCGGCACACCGAGCGACCCGCACGCGCCAGCCTCTCGTTGGCGCCGCGCAGCAGCGAGTTCCTGCTCGGACGTGCACCCCAGCTCGCGCAGCTGAACGCTGCCTTCGCGCGGGCTCGCGCCGGTCATTTTGGGCAGGTGTTCGTGAGCGGACGCTCTGGCATGGGGAAGTCCGCGCTGGTGCGGCACTTTCTCCAGGGTGCCGAGGCGAACGCGGGGGCGATCGTCCTCGCGGCACGCTGCTACGAGCGCGAGGAGCTGCCGTACAAGGCCTTCGACCCGCTGGTCGATGCGCTGAGTGCGTACTTGTTCGAGCTCGAGCCCGACGAGCTGACGGCGCTGTTGCCCACCAACGTCGATAGCCTCGCCTGGGTGTTTCCCACGCTGCGTCGGCTCAAGCCGATCGAAGAGCGCATGCACGC
>DASUME010000724.1:0-5561 GCA_036277895.1 Polyangiales bacterium | reverse complement strand
TGTGCGCAACGCGAGCTCGACGCACCGCTCACCCCGCGCTCGGCGCCCTGGCTCGAGCTGATCGCCGCCTATGGCGAGGCTTGTCCCAAGCTCGAGCGCGCGCTCATAGTCGACGACCGCCGGTGTATGGTGGCTGGCTTGCAGCTCGCAGCGGCCCGTGATCCGCGCGGGGTGCTCGCCTGGGTCGAACGGCTGCTCACCTTTCCGGACGCCGACGTGCAGGACCAGGCGCTGCGCGCCGCGCTGATTGCGCACTCCGCGCGCGGCTGGGAAATCTGCCGAACGGTGGCTTTGCAGGATCGCGCCGTGAACGCAGTCGCCATCCAGCTTTTCGGAGCGCTCGGCGGCGCCTCCGCCTGCGTCCAGCTCGAGCCGCTGCTGGCGTCGCCTGCGCATCGCGAAGACGTGCTGTTCGCGTTCGGCGCCTCCGGCTGTAGTGAAGTCATCCCGACCTTGATGCGGCAGATCGGTGAAGCGGGGCGCAGCGCCAAGGTCGCCTTCGAGGCGTTCTCCACGCTCACCGGGCTCGACACCGCGGACCGGCAGTTCGTCGGCGTCGAGCGAGACGAGGACGATGACGGCGCCCCTTTGGATACCAGCCTGCATGAACGAGCCGCGGATCTGTACGCGCCCTCGGTCGATGCGGTGGCACGCTGGTGGTCCGAGCGCTCCGCCTCGCTTTCGGCGCGCGCACGCTGGCTCGGCGGGCAGCCGTTCACGCTCGAGGCCGTGCGCTCGTTCCTGCTCGACGCCCCGCTGCGCCGGCGGCACCTGATCGCGGACGTGCTGCGCGTCCATGTCCGAGGCTCGCTCGCCCTCGACACACGCGCACGTCCAGCACGGCAACGCGCGCAGCTTGCGGCGCTACGCCCCGTCCCTCTCCACAATCCTTACGCGGCCGGGTGAAGCGCATGTGGGCCTTGCGCAACGAGACGCCGTATGGAGCCGAGCGAAGCTGGGTGCGCGATCGCGACGGCAGCCACGTGTGGGTGGTGGCGGTGCGTGCGTGGTTCGACCTCGACGCAGCGGGCGCGCTCCGGTTGGCCGACGAGCAGCCGCCCCCGGCGCACAGCGCGGAGTATTTCGCGAAACCAGGTGCCTCCAGCCTGCGCGGGGACGCCGAGCTCGGGTTGGGCAAGCCCGGCACAGACGTGATCGTGAACGCGAGCGCGTACGCGCCGCGCGGCAGGGCCGCCGCGAGTGTACCGATTGGGCTGCGCGCGGGCGCTCTGCGCAAGCTGCTGCTCGTGCACGGCGAGCGCGTCTACGTCTCGCGCGGCGATGGCCTCGAGACCAGCGCGGCGCGGCCCTTCGTCATGCGGCCGCTTCGCTACGAGCTCGCGTTCGGCGGCAGCGACACGAGCTCCGCGGACGCACGCGAGCACGTGTGCGACCCTCGCAACCCGATCGGGCGCGGTGTCGTCTCTGCGCGCCGGCGACGCACGGATCAGCTCGCGCACGTGGTCGAGTACCCCGGGCAAGACGCGCGTCGCGCTGGCCCGGCGGGCTTCGGCGCGATCGACCGAGCATGGCTCCCGCGGCGCAGCCACGCAGGCACATACGACGTCCGCTGGGAACGCGACAAGAAGCCGTTCCTGCCCGACGACTACGACTCCCGGTTTGCACATGCGGCGCCTGCTGATCAGCAGCTGCACGAGCCACTGCGTGGCGGCGAGCCGCTGGAGCTGACCAACCTGACTCCGGAGGGCACGCTCCACTTCTTGCTGCCGAGCTTGCGGTTTTCGTTCGAGACAGCCTTCGGCGCGCGCATCGTGCAGCACGAAGCCACGCTCGCGACGGTGCGCATAGATGCGGACGAGCGCAAGCTCGCGATGACCTTCCACACGCAACTGCCCGTCTCGGGTCGCGAGTGCGACTACCTCGATCAGACCGTGGTTCGCGAGCGGGTGGCGCCGTGAAGGCAGAGCGCCTGCACGTGGTGGCACTCGGAGCGCGCACGCCGATTGGACTCGGTGCGGAGAGCGCGGCGGCCGCGCTGCGGGCAGGCGTCTCGCGGCTCGAGGAGCAGCCGTTCCTGGTGGACAGCCAGCGCGACGTGCTCACCGGCGCGAGCGATCCTCTGCTGGGCGTCGACGCGCCGATGCTCGAGCGGCTCGCGACCATGGCCCTCGACGCGCTCGCGCAAGTCCTGCGCAAGCTGTCGTCCGCCTCGGGCGAGCTCCCGCGCATCCATGTCGCGCTAACGACGCCGGAGCCGCGGCCCGGGTTCGACGACGCGGACGCTGACCGCTTGCTCCATGTGTTGGCGCAGCGGACGGCCGCCTGGGGCTTCGAGCACCGCTGGGAGCACGTGGGGCGCGGTCACGCCGGCGCTTGCGTGGCCCTGCAACGAGCGCGCTCGGGCGCGAACGGCGCACAGACGCTCTGCCTCGTCGGCGGCGTGGACTCGTACCACGCCCCAGCGACGTTGCTGGCGTGGTTGCGCGCGCGGCGGCTGGCCACACGTACCGTACGCGGAGGCTTTGCGCCGGGAGAAGGTGCCGGCTTTCTCGCGCTTGCGCCAGAGCGGCTGATGCGCAGCTGGGGCATGCGGAGCTTGGCGCAGCTGCGTGGGGTGCACACGGCCCAAGAGAGCGCGCGCGTGCTCGAGGGTGAAGTCAGTCGAGCCGAGGGCCTGTGCGAGGCCGTGCTCGGCGCGTGCGCGGAGCTGCAGCTACCGGACGAAGCGCCGGAGCAGCTTTGGAGCGACGTCAACGGAGAGCGCCATCGCGCCGAGGAGTGGGGCTTGCTGCAGCTTCGCTTGGGCGCGCGACTGCCCACGGCGGCCTATCAAACGCCCGCGTCATCGTGGGGAGACGTTGGTGCGGCGAGCGTACCGCTGCTCGCAGCGCTCGCGTGCCGCAGCTTCGCGCGGGACGAGCTGCCCGCAAAGCGCGCGCTGCTGTGGGCAGGATCCGACGGCGGGCTGCGTGGCGCGGCCGTGCTCGAACGACCCGCCGGACGAGGCTGATCATCATGGCGACCGTCACCATCAATGCTCCCAAGACGCCCGTCACCGACGGCAACGATGGCACCGCCTCCGCGACCGTGCCCAACGTGTGCAAGATGCCCGGTCCGCCCGCGCCCTTCGTGCCCACGCCGCTGCCCAACATCGGCAAGAGCGGCATCACGCCCAAGGGCTACTCCGTGAAGGTGCGTGTCGAAGGCAGCCGGGTTGCGATCCGCGGCGCCACCTTCGGCAGCCAGGGTGACGGGGCCGCCAAGAGCAGTGGCGGCGGGCTGATCTCGGCCAACGTGGAGGGGCTGACCAAGTTCGTGGGTCCCGGCTCGATGGACGTGTTCATCGAAGGCAAGAACGTGCACCTGCTCGGCGACCCGATGCTCAACAACTGCGGCCCGAGCGGCGCCCCGCCCAACGCAGCCACGCTCACCGGCATCGTGACGCCGAGCGGCGACGTCATCGCCGTCACCGGCAAAGACCTCTGCCCGCTGTGCAAGAAGAAGCACGAGCCGCTGGCGGAAACGGAGGAGTCCAAGGCCGACGCAAGCAAGCTCAGAGTGGAGTTCATCAAGGCCACGCAGCCATACAAGGACCCGAAGACGGGCGAGAGCCGCAAGCCCGGCTCGACGGCGACGATGCTCGGCGTGGTGCACGGCAAGTGCGGCACCGGCAAGTACGCTGGGCAGTCCGGCTCGGTGCACAAGGAGCTGTACGTTGCTGCGAAGGAGAGCAAGCTTGAGAGCCTCGGCAAGGATGGACCGTCGTACTTTCCGCCTGAGGGCGTGAGCAACCGGGCCTACAAGAAGGTAATGCAGCCCAAGGACGCCGAGGCCATCGCCGCCGTCAAGGAGGGGATGTTCGCGCTCGTGGGCGAAGAGCAGAAGGAGGCGTTCGAGGAGGTTTGGAAGAAGGCGGCTGAGGCGACGGCGCGCAGCCGAGATCCGAACGCCAAGGTCGAGTACGCCAGCTATCCACCCGGGCGGTGCGCGGCGCAGAAGACCCTGTTGCTCGCGCGCGAATGCGGCTGCTTTCCCGGCGCGATGACCGAGCGCTGGCATCACCCCCATGCCCAGCCGACCGAAGGCGCCGTTCGGCACTATAACGCCGAGGGCGAGCTGGGAAATTTGCCGTTCGGCGACGGGACGTCGGTCCCGCCGTGCGGCACGTGCGCACGCTGCTGCCGTACCTGCTCTGCCCCGGCGACGAAGCGCCGCTCTGCAAACACCAGCCCGTACATCGAAGCACGACACCGGCACGCACGCCGCTTGCCAAGCCCGTGGCCCCAACAACGCCCGCGGCGCCGGCACGAGCCGCAACACCTCCTGCAGCACCCTCTCCAGCGCCGTCACCCTCTTCCTCCAGCTCGCCCGGAAGCGGCGCGATTCCCTTTCGGGGTGGCGGCGGACGCTCCGGCGGCGGAGGCGCGTCGGGAGACTGGTGAACGCGAACTAGCTGAGTGAAAGGCAGCGTCGAACATGAGTCCGCACATCGAGTCCGTAGAACGCTACTTGCTGCGCATCGTGCCCAAGCTGGCCGCCGAATGGCAGGGCGCGCGGGAGGAGGAGATCGCACGCATCCAGGCGCTCACTCCCCATCCCCTGCCTCAGTTCTACGTCTGGTTCCTGCGTCGCATGGGACGCAGCATGGGCCCGATGGCATTTCCGCTTGTCGACTTCTCCGTCAACGCGATCTTGGCCGCCTACGCGGACGAAGAGGAGTACCCGATCGACCCCCTCTGGATCGAAGAGGGCTACCTGATGATCGGCTATAACCGAGACAACGTGATGCCGCTTCACCTCTGGTACGATCTGAATGAACGCACTCCCGAGGATGCGCTGGTCGTACATGGCGACGCGACCGTGGCAGAGGCAACCCGAGACTTTTCCAACTTCGCCGAGTTGCTGGTCTGGGGAAAGGCAGGCAAGTTTCGGGTCTACACTCGCGCGCAGGCGTGCGACGGCTCGTTCAAAGATGACGCCTACGAGCCCTTCGTGTGCCTGGACCCGGTGATGAAACAGCTCGGCTTTCATCAGCCCGTTGCCATGCAGGGTCGCTGCCGCGTTTACGAGCGTGAAGACGCAACCATGATCTGCAAGGGCAGCCTTGACGACGAACGCGACAAGTTTCGTTTCTATCGACTGGGCGCGCCAGACGAGGCGACGATCCGCAGCATCCTTGGCACCATCGCGCGCGAGACGCGCCTGCTCGTAAAGCTCGACGCCTGGGAGCCACCTTTGGCAACGCCCTGACCATGCACTCCGCGGGTCCAAGCATCGAGTCCGTAGAGCGCTACTTGCTGCGCGTTGTGCCCAATCTCGCGGAGGAATGGCGGGGCGCGAGCGAAGACGAGATCGCGCGCATCCAGGCGCTCACTCCTCATCCACCGCCTCCATTTTACATCTGGTTCCTGCGTCGCATGGGCCGCGGCATGAGGCCGATGGCACTTCCGCTAGTCGACTTCTCCATCAACGCGATCTTGGCCGCATACGCGGACGACGTGGAGTTCCCCATCGACCCCGCCTGGAACGAAGAGGGCTACCTGATGATCGGCTACAACAGAGACAACGTGATGCCGCTTCACCTCTGGTACGACCTGAAC
>DASUME010000723.1:0-3681 GCA_036277895.1 Polyangiales bacterium | reverse complement strand
GTGCACGCGCGCAGTCTTGCGCTTGCGGCTGCCGGGTACGAGTTACGTCCTGCGCGCCAATGGTCGCGTTGGTTTCTACCTGCACGTCGGAGTTTGGTGCGATGAACGCTTGGTCTCCTGGTGACTGGTCCGAAAAACCTTTTGGCCTCGGATCGTTGGACCCACGGTGTGCGTTGACCACCTCAGGGGTGCTTGGTATTAAGCGGTGCGGCGTGGTGACGATTCGGGGGCTCATTCGTCCGGCGAGCCGCATCCGATTTAGAGGGGAGCCAGCATGCTGAGAAGAGTGGCGTTGTGGTCTTCGTTCGGTGCGGTAACGCTGCTCACGCTGAGCGCGTTCCAGCCGAATCTTGCGATGGGTCAAGACGCGGGGACCCCGAACGCGTCCACCGGCGCAGGAACCACGAAGGTGTTCGGTGCATCGACTCCCACCGTGGGAGTGAGCGCCTCGACGGATGCTGGGATCACCACCACGTCCACGCCGGCGGTGACCGCCGCGCCGGCTGCGACCACGAATACCGCGGAGAAAGCCGCGGATGTGGATGCCGCCACGTACGCGGTGCGGCTGCGTGATCTGGAGCAGCGCATCAACGAGCTCAAGGAGCAGATCTTCCGCTCCAAGGCGCGCCTCTCGCTGCTCGCGGAGACCGTGCTGCAGGGCGTCGTCGCCGGCTCGCAGACGGTGATCGTGCACGAAAACAAGATGAGTGGCTCGTACAAGCTGGTGAAGGTCGTGTACGCGCTCGACGGCGCGCCGATCCTCAACCGCGCGGACGAAGAGGGCGGCCTCAGCGACAAGACCGAGTTCGACGTCTACAACGGCAGCATCGTGCCGGGCGAGCACACGCTGACGGTCAACCTCGAGTACCGCGGCCACGGCTACGGCATCTTCTCCTACCTCAAGGGCTACCGCTTCAAGGTGCGCTCCAGCTACTCGTTCTCGGCGCCGGAAGGCAAGGCCGTGAACGTGCGCGTGGTCGGCTATGAGAAGGGCGGCCCCACGGCCCCCCTCGAGGAACGCCCGGGCATCATGTTCCAGGAGAAGATCACGGACACCAAGGCGCCTGCCGCCGTGGCTGAGGCCGAAGGAGCCAAGTGATGGGCCGCCGCACGCGGGGTAGAGGGCTCGCGCGCGGAGAGACCGCGCGCGTCGGCTGCTCGCTGGGCTGGGCTGCGCTCGCAGGCTGCAGCGTGGTGTTCACGCCGCAGGCGCATGCGCAGGACGCGCGCAAGCTGGAGCAGGAGCTGCGCGACCTCGAGATCGCGACCCAGCAGCTCGTGGCCGAGCCCCTCCGAGGGCAGGAGCTGCGCAGCGCCACCTTCGTCGAAGAGCGCCTGACGGACGGCGAGCTCTTCTACCGGCTCAAGGACTACCCACGAGCCAGCATCATCCTGACGGACATCGTCGACAACTACCCGCAGCACCGCGCCTATCCGGATGCGCTGTACCTGCTCGGTGAGTCGCTCTACGCCGCCAAGGACTACCTCGGAGCGCGCACGCGCCTGCGGCAGTTGATCTCGCGCGCCGACGAGCCGGCGTTCCGCCCGTACGCGGCCAAGTCGCTCGGCCGGCTGATCGAGATCGCGATCCACACCCGCGACTTCGACGGCGTCGAGGGCTACTTCGTCGCGCTGCAGAAGCTGCCGCCGGCCGAGGTCGAGTCCGCGACCTCGTACTACCGCGCGAAGTACCTCTACAACAAGGCCGTGCCCACCGACGACGTCACGCGCGGCGGCACCGAGCTGAAGACGCAGGCGCTGCAGGCGAGCGGCCTCGACGAGGCCCGCAAGGCGTTCGAGCTGGTGCAGCAGAACAGCCCGTTTTACCCGCAGGCGCGCTACTTCGTGGGCACCATCCTGGTGCTGCAGCGGCAGTTCCCGCAGGCGATCGAGGCCTTCCGCGGGGTGCTGCGCACGCCGGCGACCACGCCCGAGCACGTCGAGGTCGCCGAGCTCACGCAGCTCGCGCTCGGCCGCTTGTACTACGAGACGGACCAGCTCGATCAGGCGATCGAGCAGTACCAGGCCGTGCCGCGCACCTCGAAGTACTTCGACACCGCGTTGTTCGAGGTCGCCTGGGTGTACATCCGCATGGGCGACTCCACCCGCGCCGAGCGCGCGCTGGAGGTGCTGAGCATCGCCTCGCCGGAGAGCCGCCACATCGCCGACGGCTCCATCCTCCGCGGCAACCTGCTCCTGCGCAACGGCCAGCTCGACGACGCCGCCAAGGTGTTCGCGGATGCGTCCGCCAAGTTCGGCCCCACGCGCGACAAGCTCGACAAGGTGATCGTCGAGCACCAGGACACGCAGGCGTACTTCAAGGAAGTCGTGCGGACGAACATCGAGACGTTCGACGCCAGCTCGATCTTCCCCGCGGAGGCCGTGCCGTTCGCGAGCGAAGAGGCGGACATGGAGCGCGCGCTGAGCACGCTCTCGGATCTCGCCCAGGCGCGCGATCTCGTACGCGAGACCAGCGAGCTGATGCGTCGCCTCGACGACGGCATCTCCGGCAACAACGTGGTCAGCGTGTTCGCGGACACGCGCCGCATGCGCCAGCGCACCACCGCCGCGCACAACCGCGCGGCCAGCCTGCGCAGCGACCTGGCGGACATCGAAGATCGCAACGCCCCCGCCGGCGGCGAGCTCGCCAACGTGCGCGAGCAGCGCAAGCAGCTCGAGGGCGCCGTCCGCGACATGCCCGAGCGCGAGGAAGACTTCTCCAAGCGCGACGACGAGCTGCTCGGTGGCTACAAGGGCCTCACCAAGGACATCAGTGAGCTCGACGTGGAGCTGCTCGGCATGGAGGCGCGCATCGTCGCCACCGAGCGCTTCCTCGCAGACACGCAGGATGCGCGCATGAACCCGCAGGGTGTGCTCGCGATGCAGACCGAGCTCACGGGCCAGCGTGGCGCCGTGGGCGACTACCAGACGCAGATCAAGGAGCTGAAGTTCCAGCTCGAGGCGGCGCGGCTGCAGGTGGGCGTGGGCGATGCCCGCTACCAACACGACGACGAAGTGCGCGGCCGCTACAACGCGCTGATCGATCGCGAGCACCAGCTCGCGGGCGCCAACAACCCGCAGTACGACGGCCTGATGCGCCGCATCGCCACCGTCGACAGCTCGGTGGCCGCGCGCGATCAGCAGATCGACGCGGTGGTCGCGGAGCGCGTCGCCGGCATGCGCCAGGTGCTCGCTTCGGAAGGCACCAACGTCGAAGGCTATCGCCAGCGGCTCGGAGAGCTGGAGGCGCAGGCCGAAGACGTGATCGGCGGCGTGACCGCGGCGAACTTCAACGCCGTGCGCTCGCGCTTCTACGACCTCGTGCTGCGCGCAGACGTCGGCAACATCGACGTCTCGTGGGCTGACCGCGAGGAGCACCGCCAGCGCGTCGAGCTGTTGACGCGCCAGCGAGCCAGCGAGACCAAGGCTCTCGACGACGAGTTCCAGGAGATCATGGACGAGCCCAAGGGAGGCGCACAGTGAGCCTCAACTCGCAGTCGATCGTTGTGGGACTCGCAGGCCTGCTGCTCACGAGCACGGCCCTCGCGCAAGACGCGGGCGTAAAGGACGGCAGCGTCTCCGATGCCGCCGTTACGGATGCGTACCTTCCCGGCGCCACCACCTCGGCGGACGCCAGCGTCGAGCCCGCCGCCTGGCAGTCGGCCGAGGGGGAGCTGCCGT
>DASUME010000722.1:0-6015 GCA_036277895.1 Polyangiales bacterium | reverse complement strand
GCGATGCGCGCTGCCCCCAGGTCGACGGCAGATTCGTCTGCACCTGGCCCGGCTCGCTCGCGCTCGACGTCACCGGCAACGCGGCCAGCTTCGTGATGCGCGTGTCGGTCGAGCGCGATCTGCCGGTCGCGCTGCCCGGCGCGCGCGAGCAGTGGCCGATCGACGTGCTGGTCGACGGCGCGGCCGTGCCGGTGCGCGAGCCCGGCGGTGTGCCCTGCGTGGACCTCACGCGTGGCGCACATACCATCAGCGGCCGCTTCCTGTTCGGCGAGGCGCCCTCCACGCTGCGCCTGCCCGCGAACGTCGGTGCACTCTCGCTGCGCCGCGCCGGCACGCCCGTCGCGCACCCGCGTCGCGAGCCAGACGGGCTGCTCTGGATCGAAGAAGGCGCGAGCGAGGACGACGGCGAGCAGAGCCTGACCCTGAGCGTGCATCGTCGGATCGAAGACGCGCTGCCGCTGCGCTCGATCACGCGCATCGCCATCCGCGCGGCCGGCAAGTCGCGCGAGATCGCCTTCGATGACGTGCTGGTCGAGGGCGCGCGCCCGATCGAGCTGCGCGCCGACCTGCCCACGCAGCTCTCGCCCGACGGCGCGCTGCGCCTGCAGGTGCAGGGCGGCAGCTACCAGGTCGAGATCGTCTCGATCCTCGACGCGCCGCCGAGGGCGCTCAGCGCACCCAAGCTGCCCGCGCCCTGGCCCGAGCAGGAGGTCTGGGTGTTCCGCGCCGACGACGTGCTGCGCCACGTCGAGCTGAGCGGCCCGCAGCAGATCGACGCCGCGCGCACCGACCTCGCGCCGGACTGGCGCGGGCTGCCGACGTTCCTGCTCACGCCGGGGCAAGCGCTGAGCTTCGACGTACGCCGCCGCGGAGAGCAAGAGCCTGCGCCCAACCAGCTGCGCCTGGCGCGCTCGCTGTGGCTCGACCTCGACGGCGATGGCTACACGGTGCGCGACGAGCTCGGCGGCACCATGCACCAGGGCTTCCGGCTCGACCTCGAGCAGGGCACGCTCGGCCGCGCGGTGGTCAACGGCGAGGACGCGCTGATCACCAGGCGCGCCAAGCAGAGCGGCGTCGAGCTGCGCACGGGCTCGGTCGCGCTGACCACCGAGTGGCGGCTCGAGCATGGCCAGCGCGATCTGGCGGCGGTCGGCTACAGCGAAGACGTCGACAGCCTGTCGGCGACCTTGCACCTGCCGCCTGGCTACCTGTTGCTCGCCGCCAGCGGCGCCGACAGCGCGCAGGGCACCTGGTTCGATCGCTGGGACCTGTTCGACTTCTTCTTCGTGCTCGCGCTCGCGCTCGCGGTCGGCAAGCTGGCGGGCGTGTGGTGGGGCGTGCTGGCGCTGTTCGCGCTGGTGCTCGCGCAGCACGAGCCGAACGCCCCCGGCGGCGTGTGGTTCTTCCTGCTCGCGAGCAGCGCGCTGGTGCGCGCGATCCCGAGCGAGGGCAAGGGCGCCTCGTTTGCACGCGTGCTGCTCGGCATCGCCACGGTCGCGCTGTTGTTGGCGTGGGTGCCGTTCGCGGCACAGCAGATCCGCAGCGCGCTCTACCCGCAGCTGGCCGGCCAGGAGTCGTACCCGGTCCCGGTCGAGTACTCGAACCTGATCGTGGGAGGCGCGCCGGCACCCGCAGCGATGGAGGCACCGCAGCGCGACGAAGAAGGCAGCATGAAGGCCGAGGAGCGGGGTAGCGGCTACGCACTCGAGGATCTCGCGCAGGCCTCCGGCGTGGGCATCTCCACAGCGCGGAAGAAGACGTACTCGCAGCGCGAGCTGCTCGACCCGAGCGCGATCGTGCAGACCGGTCCCGGCATCCCGAACTGGTCGTTCCAGCAGTACGCACTCGCCTGGTCGGGCCCCGTCACGCAGGCCGAGCGCCTGCACCTGTGGCTGGTGCCGCCGTTCGCGATGCGCGCCTGGGCGCTCGCGTCCGCGATCCTGACGGGCCTGTTGTTGTTTGCCCTGCTCAACGCGACGCGCCAACCGCCGCCCACGTTCCGCTCCCAGCCGCCGACGCACATCAGTCCCGGCAGCGAGGTCGCGGTGACCACGTTCTGCGCGCTGCTGCTGTGCGTCCCGGTCGCGCACGCGCAGCCGCTGGAGCCCAGCCCGGACCTGCTCGAGGAGCTGCGACATCGCCTGTTGAAGCCGCCCGCGTGCGCACCGAGCTGCCTGTCGGTGCCTTCCCTCGCGCTCACGCTCGGGGCGCAGCGGCTCGATATCCAGGTGCAGCTGCACGCCGGTGAGGGCGCCGTGTACCGCGCGCCCGGTCCGCTCGCGCAGTGGTCGATCGATCGCGTGCGCATCGACGGCGTGGACGCGTTCACCAGCGCGCGCCTGGACGATGGCTTCCTGCACGTGCGGGTGCCCGCCGGCATCCACCGCCTGGAGCTGAGTGGGCCGGTGCCGAGCAACCAGGCCTGGACGCTCGCGCTCGGCGGCCCCGCGCCCCACCGCGTGGAAGCGCAGGCTCGCGGCTGGGTCGTCGAAGGCCTGCACGCCGATGGCAGCGCCGAGCCCAACCTGGAGCTGCGCCCGGAGGTCGCGAGCACCCAGAAGGAAGCCGGCGCCCAGCCGCTCGTGCAGTGGCTGGAGGTGCAACGTGAGCTCGAGCTCGGCCTGCGCTTTCAGATACGCACCACGGTCACGCGGCTCGGCCCCGCGAGCGAAGGCGTGACGCTGCGCCTGCCCCTGTGGACGGACGAGTCCGTGAACGAGGCGGGCCTGCGCGCCGAAGACGGCCACGTGCTGGTCAGCCTGCCGCGCGATCAATCGACGATCAGCTTCGTTTCGACGCTGCCCCCACGCGCGAAGCTGGAGGTGGAAGCCGCGACGCCGCTGCACGAGGGCGTGCTGCGGCATCCCTACAGCGAACACTGGGTGATCCGCCCGGGCCCGCTCTATCGCATCAGCCTCGACGGCCCCCCTGCGCTCGCGCAGACGGACGCCAGCGGCGACTACGCGCCGAGCTTTCGACCTTACCCTGGTGAAAAGCTGACGGTGTTCGCGGAGCGACTCGCGGCCGAAGCCGGGGCGTCCGTGACGATCGATCGCGTCGAGCAGGCGCTGCGGCCGGGTGCGCGCAGCGAAGAGGGCAAGCTCTCGCTCTCGCTGCGCGCCAGCCGCGGCACCACCGAGCGCATCGTGCTTCCGAAGGACGCCAAGCTCGCGGGCGTGACCGTCGATGGACAGCCGCACCCCGCACGCGCAAAGGAAGGCACGGTCGAGATCCCACTCGCACCCGGCGCGCACACCATCGAGCTGACGACCGAGCGCAGCGCCGAGATGGGCTTCGACTACTCGCCGGCGTTGCCCAAGGTGGACCGAGCGGTCAGCAACGTGCGCGTGAACGTCAGCCTGCCGCCCGATCGCTGGTTGCTCGCGACGCGTGGTCCCGCGTGGGGCCCTGCCATCCTGTGGTGGGGCTACCTCGTGCTCGTGCTGCTGATCGCCGTCGCACTCGGCCGCGTGCCGAACAGCCCGCTGCGCAGCTGGCAGTGGGCTCTGCTCGGCTTCGGGCTGGCGCGCGTGGAGACGGCCGTGGCGTTGATCGTCGTCGGCTGGTTCTTCGCGCTCGCCTACCGGGAGCGCGACCGCATCCAGAGCGTGCGCCTGTTCTACCTGCTGCAGGCCGCGCTGGTGATGTTCACCATCGTGGCGCTCTCGTGTTTGACCTACGCGGTGCAACAGGGGCTGCTGGTCGCGCCGGACATGCAGGTGCAGGGCATGCAAAGCAGCCAGAGCTTCGTGCAGTGGTACGTGGACCGCACGCCCGGTCCGCTGCCCGCGATCACGGTCTGGAGCGCGCCGATGTGGATCTACAAGAGCCTGATGCTGCTCTGGGCGCTCTGGCTCGCGGCCAGCCTCGTCGCCTGGCTACGCTGGGGCTGGGCTGCGTTCCGCAAGGGTGGAGCCACGCGGCGTGGGCGCGGCGGCCCGCTGTTCGGGCGCGGCGCGCCGGTGCCCACGGGCCCCGCCGGTGCTAGTCCAAGCGCGGATAGCGAGCGTGCCGGAGTACCCTGACCTCACCGTCTACCTCGAGGCGATCGACCGCGACCTGGTCGGCAAGACGCTCGAGCGCGTGCGCATCGCGAGCCCGTTCCTGGTGCGTACCCACGAGCCGCCCGTCACGGCGCTGCAAGGCCTGACCCTTCGTGGCACCCGCCGGCTCGGCAAGCGGCTGGTGTTCACGTTCGACGACGAGCTGTTCCTCGTGATCCACCTGATGATCGCGGGGCGCCTGCGCCTGAAGCCGAAGGGCGAGCCGATCGCGCGCAAGGTGGGCCTGGCGGCGTTCGACTTCCCGGAGGCGACGCTGAGCTTCACCGAGGCCAGCCCCAAAAAGCGCGCGTCGATCCACGTGGTCCGCGGGGGGGCAGCGCTGGACGAGCTCGACCCGGGTGGCCTCGAGCCGTTTCAGATCTCGCCGGCCCAGTTCGCCGAGCGGCTGCGCAGCGAGAACCACACGCTCAAGCGCGCACTGACGGACCCGCACCTGTTCGCCGCGATCGGCAACGCGTACTCGGACGAGATCCTGCATCGCGCCAAGCTCTCCCCGGTGCAGCTCAGCGCCCGCCTCGACGACGCCAGCATCGCGCGCCTGTTCGACGCCACGCACGCGATCCTGAACGAGTGGACCG
The DNA here is from genome assembly GCA_036277895.1 of Polyangiales bacterium. GTDB lineage: Bacteria > Myxococcota_A > Polyangia > Polyangiales > DASUME01 > DASUME01. Next base: position 1,373 of record DASUME010000722.1, on the reverse strand, counting down.
AGCGCCTGCGCAGGGCCGCCAAGGGAAAGTTCCCCGACAAGGTGACCGCGTTTCAGGGCGCGATGGCGGTGCACGGCAAGTACGGCGAGCCCTGCCCCGTGTGCGGCGCGCCCGTACAGCGCATCCGCCGCGCGGCCAACGAAATTAACTACTGCGCGACCTGCCAGACGGGGGGTCGACTGCTCGCCGACCGTGGGCTGTCTCGGCTCCTGCATGAGGACTGGCCCGAAACCCTCGAAGAGCTGGAGGAAATGAAGCGCGCGCGCAAAAAGCCGTGAGGCTGCGCCGACGGCTCGCCACTTTACAGACCTTTTACGTTGCGTAACGAGCAGGGACGGAGCCACGCTGGGCTCGTGGCACATCCGCAGTCGCTGGTACCCAACGCGTCGACCCCCGTCGGCCACCCCCTCGCGCAGCCCCATCTCGTCCGCACGGCCATCGAGCCCTCTGGCGAGGGGTTCTACGCGGAGGCCGTCCGCGAGTGGATCGAGGCCGTGAAACTGGCCCCGCGTCGCGCTCCGCTGCGACTCGTCTGAGATCCGACGCACCCTGTCGCACCTTGTAAGGTGACGTGGATTTTCCCGGCCTGAAATCAGCTCGCAACGCCAGCGCCCCAGTGTTCGGCTAGTCGCGAAGATCTGGGTTCGGAAGTCTGCGAGGTCGCGCATGGGCGCACTGGTCAAGGCGGGACGCGTGAGCCGTACTGTCATCAAGCCCCAGCCGGGCTTTCGCGCCGAGCTTCCCGGGCTCGACCTGCCGACGCTGATCCAGATGACCTGCGCCCGCCGTGAGCGGCTCGTGGTGCGCGTGTCCTCCTACGGCGAGGAGGGCTTCCTCTACAGCGCAGAGGGCCGCATCGTGCACGCCTCCGTGGGCGAGCTGATCGGTGACGAGGCGGTGCTGCGCATGCTCGCGTGGCCGACCGGCGAGTTCTCGATCTGCGAGCGACCCTTCCCGCTGCGCGCCACCGTGGAGAGCAGCACCGAGGGGCTCCTGCTGCGCGCCGCGCAGCGCAGCGACGAAGCCGCGCTCGACCGCGAGACCGACCACGTGCTGCGCGAGGAAGCCGGCCTGTCCGAGCAGCTGGAGGGCGAAGAACCTTCGTTTCGTCCCTATGCGCCACTGCCGGCGCTGAGCTTGCCGCCGCGCGCAGGAGCGCTGCCCGTTCGGCGCCCGCCGCCGCCGCCGGTGACCACCCGGCCCATGCAAACGCTGCCCGGGTCGCCGGCGCTGGCGAGCCTGCTGCAGGTGCGTGCGCGCGACGACGACGAGCTGCCCACCATGCCGACCCCGGAGCCGCGGCGCGCGGACGTCACACGCGAGGCCATCTTGCCGCAGCCGGCGCGTACGTCGTCGCCTCCGGCCGCGCGTCC
>DASUME010000721.1:0-2244 GCA_036277895.1 Polyangiales bacterium | reverse complement strand
GAGGCTCTTCCAGCACTCCAGCATGTACTCCACGAGCCACAGCTCGCCGCAGGACGACGCCCTGAAGCACGCCCCGACTCGCATGCCAGCCGGCACGTCCTCGGAGACGATCATGTTCGCAAGGAAGTTCAGGTCCACGTGGGACCCGGCGTCTGCGATAAGATCCAGGCTTGCTCCACCGAGCACCGGGTCTCCCATCTCGTCGAGCGCAAACGGATACACGTGATGGATGTGGCTGAAGTCGCCGTGTTTTGCGTGCTCCAACGCGCTCGCAAGGACGATCCATTTGTCTGGGTCCTCGAGCGCGCGCTCGTCCATCAAGTCGACCGGCGGCGGATACTTGTACGCGTAGCCGCGTTTGCGCCAATGGAAGCAGTCTTCTAAAAAGGCCGGTTGGTCGGGCCATCGTAGCTTGCGAGGCATGATATCGGCACTCCTGATTCACCGCGCTGTGCGGATTAGAATCACGCATCTCTCCTGCATGTCGCTCAGCTGACTTTCCAACTTCGCGCATCTAGCTCCAGTGGGAGCAAGATTGCCCTGGCCAAACGGGCAACCGCCTGCTGCCTTCGGCACGCGGTGGGCAACGGGAGCTCCTTGTGGCAATCCCTTGAACCTCCGGTATGCATCCGCGTTCGATCCCCAATCCGTCTCGATGCGATTCTTCTCACGCACAGTCGTGGCAAAGTACTTGTTGCAACCCGCGGCCTTCTTCCCAGCGGCAGGCAGCAGGTGCTTGCACTGCGGGTTCGCGCGCACGCGCGCGATCAAAGCCGCATTCGCGGGATTGTTCTTCACGTCGTACCACTCGTCCTCGGTCATGTATTTGCCGGCTGCCTGCGCCTGCGAGTGCGCCTCGAAGCCGCAGCACTCGCACTTGTGCTTGCCGGCGACCTTGGCATCCGTGGGGATGGGCTTGTACCCCGACTGCTGCATCACGCCCATCATCGTGGCGGAGTTGGCGGGGCTGCCGGCGGGGCCGCAGTTGTTGAGCATCGGGTCGCCCAAGAGCTGCACGTTCTTGCCCTCGATCTGCACGTTGAACGAACCGAGTCCGATGAACTTCGTCGGTCCCTCGGCGTTGTTCGACACGATGCCGCCGCCGGTCGCCTTGCTCGCGATGTCGCCGCTGGAGCCGAAGCTCGCGCCCTGGATCGCGACCGGCTGACCGTCGAACTTCACCGTGGTCGAGTAGCCCTGCGGCTGCTTGCCGCTCTGCCCGATGTTCGGCAGCGGCGTGGGCGCAAACGGCGGCGGAGGCGGCGGCATCTTGCAGACGTTGGGCAGCGTCGCCGACGCGACGCCGTTGGAGCCCTTGGTCACCGGCGTCTTGGGATAGTTCACGGTGATCGTGCTCATGCACGTCCCTCCTCAAGCAGCAGAACCGAGCGCGCCCCGGACCACGAGCCCGCCCACAGCAGCGCACGCGCTCCTTGCGCGTATTCACGTTGCCAGGCGCGCGCAGCGAGCACGCAGTGCAGCGCACCCGTGGCCGCGCCGACGTCGCCGCACTCGCCCACCGCAGTGTGGACCTGGCTCGCGTCACGCAACACGTGCGCGCAGCGCAGTGCCGTGAAGCCCCAGTCCTCGCTGCGGTGGCGCTCGCCGTTCAAGTCGCCATACAGATCGCTGACCAGCTCGCCCGCGCTCAAGCTCCGCGTAGCTTGCCGAACCGCCGCGCTGAGGCCTTCGCCCAGCGAGCCAGTCTCGCTGTCCAGCGCACGCGCCTCCTGGGTGCTGGCTGCCCCGCGAACGCGTGCGAGCGCAGGCAAGCCCAGGCGGGCTCGCGCGCGCGGACTCGCCAGCAGCAGCATGGCCGCCGCCTCGCCCGGCGGAAAGCCACTTCGGACGCCCTCGCGCGCCAGGCGCCGCTCGCCGTCGAGCCACTCCAGCGTGTCGGGATCGAGATAGCTGTCGACGCCGCCCGCGATACACAGCTCGCTCGCGCCGCTGCGAATGCGCTCCGCGGCGTGCTCCACCGCGCGCAATGCTGCCGCGTGGCCGGTCGGGATGGTCTCGACGCGATAGCGTTGCTCGGCTTCATCCGGTGTGAGCTGCTCCGCCAGCTCGCGGGCGTCGTCCACATCGAAGCCCGGGCGCGGCTCCGGAACGCCGAGCAACACCGGGATGGGCTTGCCTCCGAGTACTTCGCCGAGGTGGCGCTCGAGATCGCGCAGGGCAAGCTGGCTCAGCTCTACCATCCGGAGCGTGCCGAACAGACTGGGCTCGAGCTCTGCATCGGCG
>DASUME010000720.1:0-13353 GCA_036277895.1 Polyangiales bacterium | reverse complement strand
GACACGGTCGGCTTCATCGCCGATCTCCCCCACGAGCTGGTCGCGTCGTTTCGCGCCACGCTCGAGGAAGCTCGCCACGCCGACTTGCTGCTCGTGGTCGCGGATGCCAGCGATCCCGATCTCTACAAGCAGCTCGGCGTGACGTACGACACCCTGGAGCGCATCGGCGCCGGGGACGTGCCGGTGCAGCTCGTGCTCAACAAGGCAGACCGCCTGCACCCGGCGCAGCGCGCCACGCTCGCGTTCACGTATCCCGATGCGTGGCTCGTCAGCGCGCACGATGCGGCGCACGTGGCCTGGTTGCGTGCGCGGCTGGTGGAGCGCTTCGCAGGCGCCGAGGTGGAGGGCACGTTGTTCGTGCCGTTCACGCGCGGCGCGCTGCTCGGCGAGATGCACCGCGAGGCACGCGTGCTCGCCACCCGCCACACCGCGCGGGGTACACGCGTCACGTTGGCGGCGGAGCTACGCGCCCTGCGGCGCTGGGAGCACGCGCTGAGCGGCTGAGCGCAGTCACCAGCCGCCCACACATGTCGGAGCCGCGCCTGCCTGCCGCGAGCTGGGTGGTCCGCGCTCCGATTTGTTACGCTCCCATGCGAGCGCGATGACGAGCATTCCCGAGGACCAAGCGGCCCCTCCGCTCAGCGCCCGCTACGAGCTGCGCGGGGAGGTCGCGCGGGGCGCGATGGGCACCATCCACTGCGCGTACGACCGTCTGCGTGGCACCGAGGTCGCCTACAAGCGGCTGCGCGTCGAGAACGAGGGGCGCCGGGCGCGCATGCTGGTGCTGTTCCAGCGTGAGTACGAGACCTTGGTGCGGCTCGAGCACCCCCGGATCGTGCAGGCGTACGAGTATGGCCACGATGCGTTCGGCCCGTACTACACGATGGAGCTGCTCTCGGGCACGGACCTGGCGAAGGTCGGAGCGCGTCCCTGGCAAGAGGTCTTGCAGATCCTGCGCGACGTCGCGTCGGCGCTCGCGCTGATCCACGCCCGGCACCTGGTGCACCGCGACGTGAGCGCCAACAACGTGCGGCTGAGCGCGGACGGTCGGGCCAAGCTGATCGACTTCGGCGCGCTGCTGCCGTTCGGACCGAGCGACCAGGTCGTGGGCACGCCCGCGTTCGTCTCGCCGGAGGCGATGCGCGGTGAGCCGCTGGATGGTCGCACGGATCTCTATGCGCTCGGCGCGCTCGGCTACTGGCTGATCACGTCGGCGCTCGCGGTGCGCGCGCGTTCGCTGGATGAGCTGCCGTACGCGCTCGAGTACGACATCCTGCCGCCGTCCTCGCGGGTCGAGGACGTGCCCGAGGCGGTGGACCAGCTGTTGCTCGCGCTGCTGCAACGCGAGGCGGTGGCACGCCCGCCCGATGCCGCCGCGCTGATCGCGCGCATCGATCAGATCTTGCCGGGGCTCGACGTGGACGACGCCGCCTACGCGGCCAGCTTTCTCCAGCATCCCAACCTGGTGGGTCGCGAGGAGCCCAAGCGCGCGGCGATCGGCCTGCTGGAGAAGGTGCGCGTGGGCACCGGTGCCGTGATGACGCTGCAGGGACCGGCCGGCTCCGGTCGTACGGCGCTGCTCGACGACCTGGCGATCGAGGCTCGCCTGCGCGGGTTCACGATCTTGCGCACGTCGGGGCACGTGCAGCTCGGACCGTTCGCGGCGGCGGTGCAGTTGATCGAGACCGGGCTCTTCTCGTACCCGGACGTTGCCCGGAAGAACCCGACCAGCGGGTCGTGGCGCCGGCCGGCGGACGCGAGCGGCGAGGATCCGATGCGCGCGGCAGAGCGCCACGCGCGCGCCGCCGAGCAGCTCGCGAGCGCGCTGCAGCAGCTGGCGCTGCGCGCCCCGCTGGTGCTGATCGTGGACGACAGCGAGCTCGTCGATCGGCTGACGTTGGCCTGGCTCGCGACGGTGGCGCGCGCGCCGCTCGAGTACCCGCTCGCGCTGTTCCTCTCGCGCTCCGACGAAGCGCCCGCCAGCAGCGCCCAGGAGTCGCTGTCTGCCTCGGGCCCGGTGCGCACGCTGGCTCCGCTCTCGCTCGAGCACACCCGCCAGCTCGTCGCCGCGCTGTTCGGCGACGTGGAGAACGCAGGGCGCCTCGCCACCTGGATGCACGAGCAATGCGGTGGCAACGCCGCTGACTGCTTCGCGCTGCTGCGCTCGCTGTTGCAGGAGGGCAGGGTGCGCTACCGGCAAGGTAGCTTCGTCATCCCGTTCACGTTCGAGGCGCACGGCGGTTCGGTGCCGTGGGGTGCACTCGCGCGGCTGGCGGGGCTCAGCCCGACGGAGCGTACGCTCGTCGACGTACTCAGCCTGCACGAGGGAGGGCTGGCTGCGGAGGAGCTCGCGCAGGTGGCCGGCGTGGAGCTACCCGCGCTGATGCCGGCGCTCTCCAAGCTCGACGCGCGCGGCATGACCGTGCGCGCTGCCGATCGGCACGCGCTCGGCAGCGCGAGCTTGCGCAGCGCCGCGCGCGAGGCGCTCGACCTCCGCACGGGCAGCGCGATCCACCGCGAGCTCGCCGGTGTGCTGATCGCGCGCGGTCCGGCAGACGTGTTCGACGCGCTCGCCGCGGGGTTGCACTTGATCCATGCGCAGGGCGCCAGCGCGTTGAAGGGCGCGCAGCTGATCGTGGATGCCTCGCGTCGCCAGCGCTACGAGCTCGCGCTCTCGGCGGCGGCGACGCCTTACTACGAGGCTGCACTGGCCGTGTTCGAGCAGCATGGACGGCGCGATCGAGAGCTGTTCGATCTGCTGGTCCCGCTCAGCGTCGCCGGCTTCTATGGTGAGCTGGCGGTGCAGCGCCGCTACATTCAACGCACGATGAACGCACTGGCCGAGGACTCGGGCATCGCGAGCGCCGCCAAGCTTCAGCGCTGGCTCGGCCAACGTCTGGGGCTCGTGTTGGGGATCGCGGGCGCGCTGCTCCGTCACCTGTTGCGGATCCGCGCTCGGACCCAGCGCACCGTGCCGGAGAACGTGAGTGCGCTGCTGCAAGTGGCAGCGACCACGCTGGCCGCGACGGGCAGCGCCGCGGACTTCGAGGAGTCGCAGCGCATCGTGACCTGGTTGGCGCCGCTGTCGGGTTCGCGGATCCTGGCGGTCCAGCTCGGGCGCGACTTCTGCCGCGCCACGGCGTTCGCGGTGTGTGGACGCTTCGTGTCCGCGACCGAGCTCTACTCGTCCTTGCTGCAGCGACTCGCCCAGCCGGTGGCCGGCATGAACGAACACGTCCGCGAGCAACTTCGCCTTGGCTGCTTTCATGGCCGCGGCGAGTGCGCGCTGCAGATGAGCGTCGGCGACCCGTTGAAGGATGCGGACGAGCTCGATGAGAGCGCCTTCTTGGCGCCGCATGCAGAGGTGATCCGCGCCGTCCACTACGCCCACCACGGGGACGTCGAGAGTGCACGCGCGCACCGCACGCGCGCCGAGACGCTCGCCTTTCGTGGCGGCGTGTCCTGGTCCGCGATGGCGCTGCTCGGGACCCAGATGATGCACGCGAGCGTGCTGAGCGAAGACGAGCTCGGGTTGCGCCAGGCGGTGGCCACGCTCGAGCGCTTCGCCGATCTGTCGCGCGGCATGCAGCTGCACGTCGAGGTCGGGCGCGCGGCCCTGTTGCGGCACGCCGGCCGAGGCGAGCGCGCGCTCCCGATCTGGGAGCGCATCGTGACGCCCGAGAACAGCGACTACAGCGGGTACGGCGAGGTGCACGCGTGGTACGCGCGCCAGGTACGAGAGCTGGGCGATGCGGCGCGCGCCAAGGAGATCTGCGAGCGCGGGCTCGCCTCGGTCCCGGCCGAGGAGCGCGACGTCACCACGGCCCACCAGCTGCTTTGTCAGCAGCTGGCGTTGTGCGAGGCGGCGCTCGGCAACCTGGCGCGTGGCCGCCAGCTGCTCGAGCAGCTGCGCGCGCTGCTCGAGCCGCTGGCCAACCCGCTGCGCCTGGGCCTGCTGGAGCGAGACCTCGCCGACGTCGCGTGCCTGGACGAAGATCGCGAGCTCTTCCGACAGCACTTCGACGCCGTCGAGGAGCGCTGCCGGAGCACGCGCAACCCGGCGCTGTTCTGGATTCGCGATGCCCTGGCGACGCGCGCGACACGCGCAGGCATGTATGTGCCCGGGTTTCATGCCCCGGTCGTCGCGCTGGACGAAGACGACGGCCTGGACGGGTCCACCGAAGCCGGCGACACGCTCCAGGCCGCCAAGCGCCCCTGAGCGCTCAGCTCAGGGGCCGACCTGGTTCATCTTCCCGGCCAGGAAGTCGGTCGTCCACTGCGCGATCGTCGAGCCGCCCTGCGCCGCCTCGTAGAAGCGCGGGCGCCAGATGTGCTGGTGGTACGTGTTGTTGAGGAAGCCGTTGATGTAATACGAGGCGAAGCGCCCACCCGACATATACGTCGAGCGAATGCCGACCAGGCCCGCTTCGTATTGGTCTGACGGGAAGCTGATCAGCACGGCCGGCACCGGACTGGCAGTGTCGAAGCCGCTGCAGTTGTCCAGGCCCATCGCGTAGAACGCGCGGATCACTTCGTCGTGCGTGCTCGAGACGAGTCCAACCCGGAAGTTCGGGTGCTTGCGCTCCAGGAACTTGGCGACCTTGCCGAGGCCACCGCCGTTGGCCTGCTGGCACTCCGTGCAGTCCGTCGGCAACGAGCCGGCGAAGCCCCAGAGCTCGCGCCAGCGCTTCTGCATGCACACCGGGAGCTGCTCGTCCGCGAAGCTGGGCCCCGAGTCATTGAGCGCGGTCACCCACGTGCCGTCGCCGAACGAGTCCTGCACCAGGCTGAAGTTGAGCATGGTACCGAAGCCGCCGGCGCTGGCGCCGGTCAGGACCACACGCTTCACCTTGGCCTGGAACGTGGGCACGATGCGCGCGAGGAACTTCTCCATGTTGCGGTAGCCGACGAACTGCTGGTTGCCGTCGACGCCGGGCACCTTCACGTTCGTCTTCGTGCCGGCGTGCACGTCGCCGGTGCAGTACGGGACGTAGATCTGGTTCCAGGTCTTGAACGGGTTGGCCGCGTTGCCGAACGCGAAGATGCCGTCGGTCCCGGGCTGCTGCCGCCCGGGCGTGGCACCGCCGACCGACCCGATCAAGGTCTGCCCGTCGCCGGCCAGCTTCTCGTTCACGTTCTTCGGGTTGTACGCACAGAAGTCGGGGCTCGTGCAGGCGCCGCCGCCCTCGAGGTAGAACAGCAGGCTGTCCGAGCTATCGACGATGTGGGTGTAGAAGCCGGTGGGCGAGCCATCGCGGCAAATGGCCCCGTCGATCGCGTGCCAGACCCAGCCGCTCGGCGGGGCGGGGCTCAACGTGCTGCCCTTGGGATCGAGCGCAGCGCCGAGCGTCGGCGCGAGGTTCTTGAAGCCTGCAGCCGTGTGCGGACCGGCCGGCACGGCGGCGGGCGCGTCCGGCGTGCCGCTGTCCGGCGTGCTGCGCCCCGCGTCGCCGCGCGGCGGCTGGTTGTCGTCGGGCGTGCCCGCGTCGCGCTTGACGGAGCTGGCGTCGACCTTGCCCGGAGATGCGTCGCGCATGCCGCTGTCGCGCTTCGCAGTGTCCTTGCCGTCGTCGTCGCGGGTGTCGTCGCTGGTGTCGTCGCTGGTGTCGTCGTCACTGTTGTCCGAGACAGGGTCGTCTTCGGTGCCGCAACCCACGAATGACGTGCAGGCCGCCGCGGCGGTAAGCCAAAGAAGAAATCGCATGGGCACTCCTCGCAAGCTGAGCGATGGACTGCGTACATGCGCAGAGTGCGGCGCGACGCAGAAGCGAAACCGACCGCGTGCAGCCGCAGGAAACGTGTCTCGCTCGCGAGGATAAGTGAGCGCGATGCGATCAGAGCGAAGTCCGCGCGTAGAGCAACGCGGGCGATTGCGGCTCCACGGAGCTACGCGGGCGCCGCGGACGGGTGGGCTCGCCGCGTGTCGCGCGGCGAAGGTTCGTCGGCGTCTGGCCGGTCCAACGCTGAACGGCGCGGTGAAATGGAGGCCTGCTGCCAAATCCCGTCAGCCGTGCGATCTCTCCGATCGAGAGACCGGGGCGCGTGAGGAGATGCAGCGCACACGTCTTGCGCTCTTCGTCGAGCACGTCCTGAAACGAGCGGCCCTCGCGCGCCAAGCGCCGCCGCAGCTGACGCGGATGCAGGCCGAGCTCGCCGGCCACGAACGGCAGGCCGATCGCGCGCTCGGCGAGCATCGGACGCAGCAACGAACGCACACGCTCGGTCCAGCTCTCCGTCACCGGCAGCGTCGCCAGCGCCTGCTCCGCGACACCGCGCAGGAGCTTGAACAAGCGCGGCTCGTGCCCCTGCAGTGGCAGGTCCAGCTGCTCTTCGTCGAAGCTGAAGCCCACGTTGAACGCGTTGAAGTCGAGCACGCCGATGCCGAGCAGCGCGCGCAGTGGCTCGGTGTCGTTGGGCCGCGGCCGGGTCAGGTGCACGCGTGCACCGAGGCGGAGCGCAGGCGTGGCGAACACAGGATGCTGCAGCAGCGCCGCGAGCACGAACTCCTCGACGGCATCGGGCGCTTGCACGCGCCGCTCCAGCCACACGCAGACGCGGCCGAACGAGACCTCCCAGCGCACGAACCAGACGTCCCCGAGCAAGCGCAGGTAACGCTCGAGCAGCGCGAGCACGGTGCGACGCGTATCGGCAGCAAGCATCACGAAGTGCAGCAGGTCGGCGTCTTCGCGCGCCCACGCCGTGCCGGCGCGCAGGCCGAGCAGCTCATCGCCGACCAGGTGCTCGGCCTGCGAGATCAAGGCATGCGCAGGTTCGAGCGCGACGCGGCGACCGGGTGCGAGCTCCCGGTCGCCGCGTGGCGCGACCTCTCCGCGCGGCAACACGCTCGCGATCGACTCGGCGAACGGCTCGAGAATACGTGCGGAGTAAGACAAGTCATCACAAAGCGAGACGTGGGTCATGTTGCAGAAGACCGCGTGATTGGCGCACCCGAGAGAGCGCGACGTGATTTGCTCTCTGCAAGTGCACGCGCGAAAGCGGGTCCTGCAAGCGCAAAGCCTCGCCAAACTCGTCGTCGATGACTCGGAGTAAGAATCTTGCCCTTCAGGAGTAGGCGCAGCGGAGCGTGATCACGGAGACGCGAGTTGCGCGAGCTCGTCGGGATCGTGCGCGCAGAATACGCTGACTTGATCGCTGTGGTCGCGGACCAGCTCGGCGATGCGCGTACGGTTCGCGAGGCGCTGACGGCGATCGACCTCGAGCGTGCTCTGGAATACTTCGAGACCGATCGGCGCGCGCCGGCCGAGCTGCTCGGGGTGACTGAAGTACGCGTCGCCGGCGTGGAGCAGCCAGCGGTCCTTGCTGCGCACCGCGATGCCCGCGTGCCCGTGCGTGTGTCCCGGCAGGGGGATGATTAGCAGCTCGTCCTGCGAGCCGGCGAGCGGCCGCACGCCTTCGAAGCCGAACCAGCGCTCGCCACGCGGCTCGTGCAGCTGGAACCGGGCATCACGCCACTGCGCCGGCTTGTAGCGGTCGCGCCCAAACAGGCCGCCGCGCGCGCTGGCGGCGACGTGCTCGCGCGCGAGCAGGTGCACGGTCGCATCCGGGAAGTCGGCGATGCCGCCCGCGTGATCGAGGTCGAGGTGCGTGGGCAGCACGTAGCGCACGTCGCTCGCCTTCAGGCCGAGCCGCGTCAGCTGCGTCAGCGCGCACTCGTCGCGATCCAACGTCGGCGCGACCGCGCGCACGAACACCGCACCGAGTCGCTCGCGCGCCTGCGCCACGTCGCGCGTGCCGAGCCCGCTGTCGACCAGAGCCCAGCCGTCTCGCAGCTCGACCAGCAGGCAGTGGCAGACCAGGCGTGCGGGGCCGAGACCTCCGCCCTCGGATTGGATCAGGGCCGCCGGACGCGGGCACATCGTGGCGCAGTTCAGGTGGTGGACGTGCATGCCACCAAGCTAGCTCGCCTGCGCGGCGACCAGCAGCCGTCGAAGATGCGCCCCTGGTGTGCCTTTGCGATGCCGAGGCCGTCGTCGTGCACGGCGATCTCTCGCTCGTGTGCGCTGACCACGATCGCGCCGCCCGCCCACGGAAAAGGGCGACCTCGTCCTGACGGATGGGCGTGATCTGCCGTCTCTCTTCCCGAAGCTCGAAAGGAGCACTGGAATGACGGGCTCGCAGCCTCAGGTCGGCGCCATCCTCGCCGACCGCTATCGACTGCTCGGCGTACTCGGCGAGGGCGGCATGGGCGTGGTGTTCGAGGCGCAGCACCTGCACACCGAGCGCCGCGTCGCCGTCAAGAGGCTGCACGAGCGCTTCGCCGAGCACGCGGAGGCCCGCGCGCGCATGATCCTCGAGGCGCGCGCGACCGGCCGCATCACCCATCCCAACGTGGTCGCGATCCATGACGTGCTGGAGGAAGGTGGCGCGGTCTTTCTCGTCATGGAGCTGCTGGAGGGCGAGAGCTTCGCGAGCTTGCTGGAGGGTCCCGAGCTGCCGCTGCACACCTGGATCGCATGGCTGTTGCCGGCGATGCGCGGGGCCGCAGAGGCGCACCGCAAGGGGGTGATCCACCGCGACGTCAATCCCAGCAACCTGTTCCTCGCGCGCGTGCCGGAGCGGGCCGATCTCGTGCCCAAGCTGATGGACTTCGGGATCTGCAAGCTGACCGGCGAAGATCAGCTCTCGCTCACGCGCGTCGGCACCACGCTCGGAACGCCGAGCTACATGTCGCTGGAGCAGCTCTGCGACCCGGGCTCGGTGGATGCGCGGGCAGACGTCTACTCGTTCGCGGTGGTGTTGTACCGGATCGTGACCGGGCGTGCGCCGTTCGAGGGCAGCACCTTCACCGAGGTGGCGATCCAGGTCGGCACGAGCACGCCGACGCCGCCGCGGGAGCTGCGTGCGGATCTGCCGCTGGCGCTCGCCCAGGTGCTGATGCGTGCGATGGCGCGCGATCGCGACGCCCGCACCGCGGACATGGACAGCTTCGTGCGCGAGCTCGAGCCGTTTGCGCATGCGAGCGCGTACCGGGTCGAAGCGCCGCGGCCGAGCGAGCGCAAGGGGCGGCTTCGGGCGCCGCTGCTCGCGCTGTCGGCGCTCACGCTGGCCCTGGTCGGCGGGGAGAGCTGGGCGCGGCACGCGGAGCCGCTCGCGCCGGTGCCGGCCGCTGCCGAGGTGAAGGCGCCCGCGCGCATCGTCGAGCCGGCGCCGCGCATCGAGCCGGCGCCGATCGTCGAGCCGGCGCCGATCGTCGAGCCGGCGCCCGAGGTCGTCGTGCCGCCCGCGTCGCCGCCCGTGGTGGCGTCGGAGCCGGTCGCACCGCCCGCTGCCGTGTCGGCACCGAAGCGCACGCGCCCTCGACCGCCGGCGGAGTGGTTTCGAGCCGGGGAGATGCGCATCGAAGACATGCGCTGAGGCTCACGCGTCGCTGCAGGCGCTCAGCGCGGCATGCAGCGCCTCGGCGCCCGGATAGCGCGCGCTCGCCTGGCGTTGCAGGCAGCGCTCCACGATCTCGATCAGCGCGGCCGGGGCGTCGCTGCGCTGCGCAGCGAGCTCGGGCCGCTCGCCCGCGAGGATGTTCGCGATCATCGAGGCGACGTTGCTCGACGCGAACGGAGGTCGACCGGCCAGGCACTCGAAGAGCACCGCGCCGACCGAGTAGAGGTCACAGCGCGCGTCGACCCGCTTGGAGTCGGCCAGCTGCTCCGGCGCCATGTACGTCAGCGTTCCGTAGACCTGTCCCGTGGTGGTCAAGGTCTGCAGGTCGAGCTGCTTGGCGACGCCGAAGTCGAGCAGCTTGATCTCGTCCTTGCGCATGCCGCGCACGGCCAAGAAGACGTTGGCGGGCTTGAGGTCGCGATGCACGACCCCGGCCGCGTGCACGGACGCCAGCGCATCGGCGAGCGCGAGCGCGACGCGCAGCACGAAGCGCACCGGCAGCGGCCCCTCGCGTTCCAGCCGCTGCGCCAGCGTCTCACCGCTCAGCCGCTCCATCACCACGTAGCTGATCGCGAGCTCCTCGTCCGTGCCGTGGGCGTAGGTGGTGATCACAGCGGGATGATCGGCGCGCGCGGCGGCCTTGGCCTCGCGGTACAGGCGCTCGGCCAGCGCGTCGTCGGCGGCATGCTCGGCGTGCAGCACCTTCACGGCCACGTGCCGTCCGAGCCGGATGTCTTCGGCCTCGTAGACCTGGCCCATGCCGCCCGAGCCCAACAGGCCCTTGAGCCGGTAGCGGCCGTCGAGCAGCGTGCCTGGGTCGAGTTGGGCCTCCGTCACGCGATAACCTTACGGTGCGCTTGGCGCGACGGCGAACCGGCGCCTAAGCTCGCCGCGATGTCCGAGCTCGAACTCGTGCGCGGAACGTTGGCCGGTGCAGCGGGAGCCTGGCAGGCGCTGCAAGGCGTGCTCCAGCCCACCATTCAGGCGATCGCGCGCGCCCATCGCAGCATGCGCAGCAAGGGCCTGGCCTCCCAGCCGGACGACGTGGCGGAGGTGGTCACGGCGACGCTGGAGCGGCTGGCGCGCGACGACTTTCAGAACCTGCGCCGCTTCGTCGAGCGCAGCCAGGAGTCGGCGCAGCCCGAGAGCTTCGACAGCTGGCTCTACGGCACGGTCGACTTCGTCGTGCGCGATCACCTGCGCAAGCGCTTTGGACGCGCACCCAGGGGCGAGTCCGATCGACCGCGGCCGAGCAAGCGTGACCTGCAGTCGAACGCGGGCCGGCTCGACGACGGAGAGCTCGACCGGCTGCTGCTCAGCCAGCTCGGCATGACGATGCGGCTGACCGTCGCCGAGGTGTTCGCGCACATCGAGCGCGACTTCAGCCCGGACGAGGCGCGCGCCCTGCGCATGTACTTCAGCCAGGACGCGAGCTTCGACGAGATCGCGAAGGCGCTCTCGCTCGCAGACGCGCGCGAGGCCGAGAAGGTGATCCGGCGCTTGAACGCGCGCCTGCGCTACCGCTTCGCGCCGACTCAGTAGAAGTCGGCCGCGACCGGCAGCTGCTCCAGGCGCGTGCGCTTTGGCTCGGGTGCAGCGGGCTCCGACGTGGGAGCGATCACGACGGGCTCGGGCTCGGCTTTGACGCGCTTGCGAGCCTTGATGGGGCGCGGTCTGGGCGCCTCGGGGGACTCTTCCCGCGGGGGCGGCGCCACCTCGAGCTCGGGGGTGGGGAGGCTGGCGATCGGCGCCGTGGGCGCTTGCTCGGCGCGCGCGGTGGGGAGCGACGCCGTCTGCTCGCTGGCCGCGCGATCGTCATGCCGCATCGCGAGCGCAACGCCCACCGACGTGCACGTGATCAGCATCGCGAGCGCGAGCTGGCGCGCACGCGGCGCACGCGAGCCGAGGTGCTTGGAGCCTCGCAGTCCCGAGGCCAACACGGTCGAGCCGTGCGCGAAGCTGTCGCTCTGGGTCGCGTGCCGCGGAGCCGGCGCCGGGATGCTCGGGATCTCGGCGGTCTCCATGTCCGCGCGAAAGCCGCTCTCGGTCGCGAACGGCTCGAGCTCCTCGATCAGCGCATCCAGGGTCTGGATGCGATCCTTCGCTTCGCGCGCGAGCGCCCAGCGGATAATGCTGTCGAGCGGCCCCGGGATGTCGCGATTGAGCTGGCGAGGAGCCACGAAGTCGGTGGTCAGCACCTTCACGACCAGCTCCGCGAAGCTCTCCGCGGTGTAGGGCAGCTGCCCGGTCAGCGCCTCGTACAGGATCACGCCGAACGCGTACACATCCGCGCGGCCGTCGATGTCGCGCTTGGCGCGTAGCTGCTCGACCGCCATGTACAGCGGCGTGCCCACGGCGCCGCCCGAGCGCGTGAGCGCCTGCGGCTCGTCCTCGCGCGGCGCGAGCTTCGACACGCCGAAGTCGAGCACCTTGCACAGCGGCTGCGCGGCGTCTTCGACGCGAGCGAGGTAGATGTTGTCCGGCTTGATGTCGCGATGCACGACGCCCTTGCGGTGCGCCGCCGCGACCCCGCGCATCGCGGGCAGGAGCAGCGCGATCAGCTTGTGCATCGGCAAGTTGCCGCGCTTGAGCAGCGCGGACAGCGGCTCACCGTCGAGGTACTCCATCACCAGGTAGACGGCGTCGCCCTCCCGCAGCACGTCGTAGATGTCGACGACGTGGGGGTGGTGGATGCGCGAGGCGGCGCGCGCCTCCTGCAGCAGCCGATCGGTCGCGCGCGCACGGCTGGACTGGCCCGGGCGGATCCACTTGATGGCGACCCGCTTCTTCATGATGGTGTGCTCGGCCTCGTAGACCGCGCCCATGCCGCCTTCGGCGATCAGCCTGACGATGCGGTACTTGCCGCCGTCGAGCGTCTTCCCAGGTTGAACGGCTGTGACCACCGACGACGTCTCCGCGGCGCACCCGCTGCGCCCGCGGAATGTGACACCGAGGCCTAGCGGCGTCCGCAAAAAAAGCTACGGCGCGCGCGCTTGACGACGCGGAGGGGATGACGAAAGAGGTGCGACCATGCGCGGCGTATGGCTCGGGCTCCTGCTTTGTTTCGCGGTGACGGCGACCGTGCACGCGCAGGCGGAGCCACCGGCTGGCTTCAAGGAAGCCATCGACCAGGCGCTGCAGGACTTGCACAGCGGCTACTACGGCGAGGCGCGCGCCAACTTTGCGCGTGCCCACGCGCTGATGCCGACCGCGCGCACGTTCTGGGGCCTGGGCATGGCCGAGTTCGAGCTGCGCAGCTACGTGGCGTGCATCGAGCACCTGGAGCAGTCGCTCGCCAGCGACATACGTCCGCTCCAGGCCGAGCAGCGCCAGCAGGCCACCGCGCTGCTCGAGCGCGCGCGCCGATATGTAACCCAGCTCATCCTCGAGATCGCGCCCGCGAGCGCCCACGTCGAGCTCGATGACGCCGTGCTCGAGGCGCGCGAAGCGCACCTGAGCGCTGGCGAACATCAGCTGCTCGTCAGCGCGCCCGGCTTCGTCGACCAGCAGCGCACGCTGCGCACGCAGGGCGGCGACGTGCTGCGCTTGTCCTTTCAGCTCGTGCCGACGCCCGTCGCGCTCGAGACGCCAGCCGCAGTCTCGGCGCCCGCGCGCGACGACCGCCCGCGCTCGCTCTGGAAGAACCCGTGGCTGTGGACCGGGGTCGGCGTGCTGGTGGCGGGCGCCGCGGTGACGGGCGGCCTGCTCGCCGCGCGCGGCGAGCGCACGGCCCCGCGCTACGGCGGCAGCTCGGAGCAGGCGTTCGAGGGGCTCTGATCAGCGCACGCACTGCGTGCAGTAAGGTCGCGCGGTCGCGCTGCCGTCGTTGAGCACGTGCGCCTCCAGCGTCGTCATCACCTGGCCCAGCCTCGCGTCGAGAACCATGCGAGCGGCTTCGAGGTTCGAGAACGTGGAGGCGAGGTAAAAGTAGGCAGCGCGGTCGGTCCTGCGGTG
>DASUME010000719.1:0-9904 GCA_036277895.1 Polyangiales bacterium | reverse complement strand
CGAAGGTGAAGACCAAGGTGGTGTGGATCAACAAGTGGTTCGATCCGCCCAAGGAAGGCGAAGGCGCGCAGTCGTTGCTCGATCAAGGCTGCGACGTGCTGCTGCAGAACACGGACTCCTCGGCCGTGCTGCAGACCGCGGAAAAAGCTGGCAAGTACGCGTTCGGCTGGGACTCGGACATGAGCAAGTTCGGCCCCAAGGCCCACCTCGGATCCGCGATCATCAACTGGGGCCCCTGGTACAAGAAGGCGGTCAAGGACGCGCTCGACGGCACCTGGACGACCGGCAAGGAGTGGTGGGGCGTCAAGGAAGGCTCGATCGATCTGGTCAACCTGTCGGCGGCGGTGCCGGCCGAGCTGAGTGCGAAGATCGACGAGCTCAAGGGCAAGCTCAAGGACGGCAGCTTCCACCCGTGGACGGGCCCGATCGTCGACCAGGACGGCAAGGAGCTGCTCAAGGCGGGCGAGAAGCCGACTGACGAGTTCCTGCACGGCATCAAGTTCTACGTGAAGGGCGTGGAAGGCCGCGTCCCGGGCTGAAGCGGACTGGCCGGTCGCTTCCGTTCGGGCTGAAGTTCACAGCCATCCGCTTGCATGCAACCGTCCGCGGGAAGATCCTTCCCGGGCGGCTTTGTTTTGCCTCGACTGAGAGGATTGGCCATGGACGCAGAGACGAACACCGGCGATCGCAAGTCCTCCGAGCGGGACGACATTCGCGCGTGGGTGGACGAGTTTGCTTACGACGTCAACAAGCGCGCCGTCGCCCACGAGACGTCCGCAGACTTCCATCGCTCGCGCAGCGTGCTGTTTGGCGCCGGCGCGACGCTCGCCTCCGCGATCTCCGGCGTCGCGATGTTCCTGATCGCCGCCAACCAGCTCCGGCCCGGCTTCGAGGGGGGGTGGACCTACGCCATCGGCGTGCTGGCGCTGTTGCCGCCGGTACTGCTCGGCATGCACGCCAACCTGCGCGACGCCGAGCGCGCACAGGCGCATCGCACCGCGAGCGCGGGCTACTACCGGCTCAAGCAGAAGCTGGAGCTGCTGCACTCCGAGTCGCGCTGGCGCGACCCGCTGTCCACGCGCGACGAGCGCACCAAGCTGGTCGACGAGCGCGAGCTCGTGTTCGCCGGCAGCATCACCGTGTCCGACGACGCGCTGCGCCGGGCCGAGAAGCGCCTGCGCCTCGACCAGCGCGTGCGCAAGTTGCCGGCGGCAGAAGCCAAGGCCGCGCTCGCCGAGGCCTCCCACGACGAGCGCAGCGGCATCCTGGCCGCGCTCTGGTTCCCGCTCGCCTTCATCGGCGGCGCCACCTTCCTCGCGCGCTCGCCCGAGCCGCTCAACGTGCGCATCGCGACGCTGCTGATCGCCACCGGCGTGGGCATGGCGATCGTGGGCCTCACGCCGCGCGCGCTCGCCAAGCTCAAGAAGCTGGGCGCCACCCGGCACGGCCTCGCGCGCTTCATCCCGAGCCAGATCGGCGTCGGCGTGCTGCTGGTCTTGATCGGCGAGCTGCTGCTGTTCCCCACCGACGAGATCGCGATCGCCGCCGCCGCCTGGATCATCGTCGAGCAGATCTGGCGCCGCCTCGGCACCGGCAGCACCGTGCGCACCCTGATCACGCCGCCCCCCGCCCTACCCGCGCCGAAGCCCGAAGGCGAAGTGGTAGCCGCGCCCGCTTCCTAGCCTAGAGGACCGAACCGCTGAGCGCACCCTCGACCGGCCGCAGGTGCACGTCGTGCAGCGCGTGCTCCACGCGGTCGCGCAGGTCGTTGCGGATCGCGATCACCAGCTTGATGTCGCGCCCTTCCTTCTCGTAGTACGCGCAGGGTGCGCCCTGATCGACGTAGTAGGCGTGGTACTCGCGCTGGAACCGCCCGTGGCTCGCGGCCGCCAGGTCGGACAAGAACATGTCGTCCTGGTGCAGCAGCACGATGCCGGGGTGCATCGTCTCGAACGTGTACGCGTAGTCCACGCGCCCGATGCGCGGCAGGTACTGGCCGTGGTGCGCAACGTACGAGTCGGTGAGCCCCATCGGATCGTGCACGTAGATCTCGGGCAGCTCGTAGCCGATCAAGCCGATCGCCTCGGACGCCACCACGTCGCCGTGATGCAGCACCGGCGCGAGGCGCTCGCCCACGCCGCGGTAGCACTCCAGGATGCCGGGCAGTTGCGCCGTGGCATGCAGGTGAGTCGTCCACTCGTGGCTGCGCGCGAGCGCGACCGGGACCGAGCCCAGCATCAGCGTGAGCGCCGCCAGCGACAGCCCACGCCGCGTGCTCCCGAGCCGCGCGTAGAGCCAGTCGATGCCGAGCGCACAGAGGCCGACCAGCAGCGGCGCGTACACGATCAACAGCCGGCTGTGGCCCACCCAGTCGCCGCCGTTCACCAGCACCGCGGGCACCTCGGTGGCGACCACCAGCGCGAGCAGCCAGGGCTCACGACGACGCAGCGCCAGCAGTGCGATCAGCGCACCCATCGTCAGCGGCAGCGTGTCGCGGCCGAAGCGCGCCACGTACACCAGGCCCTTGCCCAGGTTCGGCAGCAGCACGTCCAGGCTGAGCGGCACCGACTTCGCCGTCACGGAGTTGGGCACCAGCGCGTGGAAGTACGTGAGCCGGAACAGCGTGGCGCTCAGGAAGATCAGCGCGAAAACCAGCGCCATCTCCGCCATCGCGCGCAGGTCGAAGCGACGCGGCCGCACGGCTTCACGTCCGCCGCCCAGATAGAGCGCGAGCAAGCCCGCGACCGTCGCGCTCTCGGGCCGGGTCAGGAAGGTGAGCCCCGCAAGCACGCCGATCAGCCACGGACGCCGGCGCGCGAGCACGCTCTCCACCGTGCAGGCCACCAGCAGCGAGAACAGCCCCGCCTCGAGCCCGTTGCCGACGATCAGCCAATAGTGGTGGTTGAGCCCGAGCAACGCCATCGCGAGCAGCGCCGCCCACGCGCTGGCGCCGAGCGCACGCGCGATCCGACCGCCGACCCACATGGCGCCCAGGCCGCTCGCGATGCCGAGCCCCACCGCCGCGTCGTCGAGCGGCAAGCCCAGCTTCGCCACGCCGGCGAGCACCAGCGTCCAGAGCAGGTTGGTGATGCCCTCCACGTGCTCGCCGGGGTTGAACACCAGGCCTTGCCCACTGGCGAGGTTCCGCGCGTAGCGCGCGGTGATGTACGCGTCATCGACGATGTCGAGCGCCAGCAGCGAGAGCAGCCCCAGCGGCAGCGCCAGCAGCACGAAGCTCAGCCAGCCCGGCGGGACGCGGGCAACAGACCACCGACCACCTTCCCAGCGCGCGGGAAGCTGCATGGCGAAAAACTCTCCGAGAGTCGGGCCACGTCGGCGCGAATCGCGTCGACCGCCTGTCTCTGCAGACCGACGTTTGTGTCAGGATTCGCCTCTATGCAAGCGCGAACCTGCGACTTCGTTGGCGAACACGCGCGGCGCTGCCAGGAGCGATGCGTTTCTCCCCGAAAGCCGGGCGCTTCGCCTCGAAGCTACTTCAGCAGCTTGGCGAGCGGCCCGGAGCCGCTGTCGATGTTGCCGAACTTGGTCACGTCCGACAGCCCCATCGCGTTGCAGATCGCGACCAGCAGCCGGTTGTGCTGCACCTGCTCGTTGTACTCGAGGTATCGCCCGGTCGGGATCGCACCCGCCGCGCCGCCCGCGATCACGAACGGCGTCGACTTGAACGAGTGCGTGTTGCCGATGCCGAGCTCGCTGCCCCACACCACCAGCGTGTTGTCGAGCAAGGTGCCGCTGCCCTCCGGCACCGCCGCCAGCTTGTCGAGCAGCGAGGCGAACTTCTCCGCGTACCAGACCCGGATCTTGATCACCTTCTCCCAGGCGCCGCTGTCGTTGTCCGGCGCGTGCGTGAGCGAGTGGTGACCGTCGCCGATGCCGAGCCACGGGTAGGCGCTGTTGTCGTTGTCGCCGAACGCGTACTGCAGGCTGCACACGCGCGTCAGGTCGCAGGCGAGCGCCGCGGTGATCAGCGAGAAGTGCGCCTCGATCACCTTGTCCGTGTTGGCGTTGTCGCCCGCGTTCACCTTCGCGGCGAGCGTGGGGCCCGAGCACAACGCCGACTTGTCGGTCAGGCGCTTCTCCAGGTTGGCCAGCGACTGCGTGTGCATCTCGATCTTGTCGCGCTCTTCCGCGGCGACGCGCGGCGCGAGCCGGGCCAGCTCCGCACGCGCGATCTTCAGCGCGCTGACGCGCTCGTTGCTGGTCTCGGGGGACGCGCTCGAGAACAGGCGCTCGAACTGCGTCCACGGATCGGTCGCCGGCGCGATCGGCTTCTTGGCGTCCGTGTAGATCATGCGCGAGGCGGGGTTGTTGCCGCCGCTGCGCACGCCGAACTCGAGCGACTTGTAGCCGGTGGTGAGGCCGATCTTGTTCGCGATCACCTGATCGACCGACGCGCTCGCGTTCCAGCCGTAGGTCGGGCCGCCGGAGCCGTCCGCGCGCTGGAACGTGCCGTCGTCGAGCAGCTTCGAGCCCGTCCACACCAGCGGCAGGCCCTTGGTGTGCGGCGCGCCGACGCCCGTGTCCGCCATGTTCACGCCGGACAACACGCAGATCTTCGAGAGGTGCTTCTCCAGCGGCTTGAGGCTGCGGCCGAGCGTGAACGCGGTCTCGCTGCCGCTCGGCTTCCAGGCCGCCTTGGGCGTGCCGTGCGGCGTGTAAAACAGGATCAGCCGCTTGGGCATCAGCGACTCCTGTCCGCTGACGTTGAGCAGCGGCAGGTACGGCGAGAGGCCCGCGGCCCCGAGGCTGGCCAGGAAGCCGCGGCGCGACATCGAGCCGGGTCGCAAGATACGACTCATGGCGACACCGCCGCGACGCGCTTATTGCGGAAGGCATCGGACAACACGATCGACTCCAACAGCACGCGGATGTCGTGGTCCGACCCCGCGAAGTCCTTGAACAGCTTGTCGAGCGTGCACTGGTCGGCGTCCGACTCCACGCGCCCGAGCGCGAAGCGCAGCCACTGGGTGGCGACGCACTCCTTGACCTCGCTGCTGCCCGCGAGCTTCTGCACCAGCTCCATCGAGCTCCCGAACTTGCCGTTGATGTCGCTGCCGCCCTGCACGACCTCACCCGAGGAGTCGACCGGCTTGCCGTTCTCCGTGGTGCGGTAGGCGCCGATCGCGTCGAACTGCTCGAAGCCGAGGCCGATGCCGTCGATGCGCTTGTGGCAACCCGCGCACGAGGCGACCTGCTGGTGTACGGCGAGCCCCTCGCGAATGGTCGCGCCCGACTCCGGGTTGGGGGGCGTGGTGTTGACGTCCGGTGGCGGATCGGGGAGCACCTGGCAGAGCACGTTGCGGATCACGATCTTGCCGCGCTCGACCGGCGAGGTGGAGTTGTAGTGCGCGTGCGCCGCCAAGAACGACGGCTGCGTGAGCAGGCCCGCGCGCTGCGTGGGATCGAACTGCACGGGCTCGTCGGGCGTGGCCGCGGGCGTCACGCCGTAGAGCTTGGCCAGCTCCGCCTGCGGAAAGCCGTACGACGCCGTCAGCAGCGTCTCCAGCTTGGCGTCGTCCTTGCGGATCACGTGGTCGACGAACTTCAGCGTCTCGTCGAGCATCTGCGCGGCCACGTTGGACGAGAACATCGGGAAGATGGTGCTGTCCTTGGTGCTCGTGCCGAGCTTCTGCAGCTCCAGCCAGTGCGTGTGGAAGCTGGCCAGCGTGTCCGAGAAGCGCGGGTCTTCGATCAGGCGCTCGGTCTGCTCGCTCAGGCCGTCGCTCGTCAGCAGCTCACCGCTCTCCGCAGCCTTCAACAACAGCTCGTCGGGCGTGGTGCTGAGCAAGAAGAACGAGAGCCGCGAGGCGAGCTCGAACGCGTCCAGCTGGGTGCCCTCGATCTTGCCCGCCGCGACCGGCTGCAGCTCGACGCGGTACAGGAAGTTCGGCGACTGCAGCATGGTCTGCACGAGCACGCGCAGCGCGGCCGGATAGCCGGTGCCCTTGTACTCGCCGAACAACGCCACATAGGCGGCCTGCTCGTCGGCGCTGAGCGGGCGCCGATAGACGCGCGTGCCGAACGTGTCGATGAACTGCGCGGCGCACTTGTCGTCGCCCTGCGCGGCGCGATCACAGCTGACCAGCTTCTCGAGGTTCGGCAGCGCTTGCTGCGCGACGCGCTCGGCGGCGCTCGCGTACTCGTCGACCAACAGGTCCGTGACGGGCGCCACCACGTTGCCGTCGAACACGCCCACACGCTCGTCGTCCGAGAGCATGCTCTGATCGAAGCTGACGCCGAGCAGGTCGCGCACCGAGTTCGTGTACTGATCGCGGCTGATGCGCTGCAGCGGCGTGTAGCCCACGTGCAGCGACGCACAGTCGAGCGGCGCCTTGCTGACGCCGGGGTTGCCCTTGTCGTCTTGGTTGGCGGAGCCGGGCGTGTCGGACGCGCCTTGCTGGCCCTGAAACGCGCCGACCGGACCCGAGACTTGTCCGGAGCAAGCGACCAGCAACGCGCTCAGGCCGAACAGGGGACGCATCCTGCGCCCGCGGGGGCTCGAGCCGAACTTCGCAGCCATCGGGCCACTATGTACCGCCAGGCCGCTCGGCAGGGTCACGAACGTTCGGCGTTTTCACGAGACTCTGCACCTACATGCACGATGACGAGTCATTGCGCGGCCGCGAGCCACCGCGATCGGGCTTGCTTCCAGGTGAGCGCTACGAGTACAAGGCTGGTACCCGAACGTACCATGGCACTTCCCACCTTCCTCACCCAACGCGTCGAGGCCCTCGAGCACGCAGTCGCCAAGCGCGTGCTGCAGGTCGCCGAGCGGCTCCCGGCTGCACTCCTCCAACCACTGTCCCGCGTCGCCGACGGTGCCGTGCTGCACCCCGAGATCGCGCTCCTGCTCGGCCTGCAGCGCCTGCTCGGCGTGCGTCAGCTCTCGGCGGGCGACGTGAAGGCTGCGCGCCGGCACCTGCTGCGCGACGCACGTGTGCACTCCGGCACGCCGATCCCTGTCGGCGCGGTGCACGAGCTGACCTACCCCGCCGCAACGGGCCCGCAGCGCGCGCGCCACTACGTGCCGCGCAACCCGGAGCGCGCGCCTCTGCTCGTGTTTTTTCACGGCGGCGGCTTCGCGCTCGGTGACCTCGACACGCACGACGCGCCGTGTCGCGCGTTGTGCGCCGAGGGCAACCTGCACGTGCTCTCGGTCGAGTACCGACTCGCGCCCGAAGCTCCGTTCCCCGCCGGTCTCGACGACGCCTACGCCGCCTTCCGCTGGGCGCAACAGAACGCAGAGCGGCTCGGCGCCGATCCAAGACGGATCGCGATCGGCGGCGACAGCGCGGGCGGGAACCTCGCGGCCGTGATCACGTTGCTCGCGAAGGAGCGCGGCGACCCGCTGCCCGCACTGCAGTTGCTGCTCTATCCCGCGGTCGACTCGACGCGTGATAGTGCCTCCATCGACAGCTTCGCCGAGGGACTGTTCCTCTCGCGCGCGGACATCCACTGGTTCCGCGACGCCTACATCGGCGCGCACGATCGCAGCGATTGGCGCGTGTCGCCGCTGCTCGCGAAGGACTTGTCCGGTCTGCCCCCTGCGATCGTGCTCAGCGCGGGCTTCGATCCGCTGCGCGACGAGGGCGAAGCCTACGCGCGTGCGCTCGAGGCCGCGGGCAACCGCGTGGTGCTCAAGCGCTTCCCGCAGCTGATCCACGGCTTCATCAACCTCGGCGCGCTCAGTGCGCACGCCAGGGCGTCGCTCGGCGACGTGGCGAAGCTCGTTCGTCAGCAGCTCACTTCTTCTTGAGCCGGCGGCCGAGCCGGCTGGTGGCGCGGCCCGCGAGGTTCACGGTCAGGCCGGGCGCGATGCGCTTGCCGGTGGCGATCAGCTTGGCGTCGAGGCCGACGTAGATGCGCTCGCGGTCGCGCTCGACGCCGTCGAGGATCTGCATCGCGGCCGAGCGGGCGCTGGTGCGCGCGATGCGATCGAAGGCCTTGGCGTCGCCCTCGCCGAGGCCGCGTGTGCTCGCGTTGCGCACGAGGTTGGTGCGGATGCCGCCGGGGTGCACCACGCTCACCTTGATCGGCTGGCCGCGCAGCTCCTGCATCAACGTCTCCGAGAAGCCGAGCACGGCGTACTTGGAGCAGTTGTAGGGCGCCTGGTTGGCGAACGGCACCATCGCGTTGAGGCTCGACACGTTGACGATGTGCCCGCTGCCGTTCTTGCGGAACTGCGGGATGAACGTCTTGCTGCCGTAGACGACACCCCAGAAGTTGATGTCGATCACGAGCTCGAAGTCTTCGTAGCTGATGGTCTCGATCGGCGCGCGCACCGCCACGCCGGCGTTGTTGATCACCACGTGCGCGGGGCCGTGTGCACGCTCGACGGCCTCGGCGTACTGCGCCCACTGCTCGCGCTTGCTGACGTCGACGACGCGCGTGCTGACGCTGCCCTTGTGCCGCACGAGGTTCGCGGTCTCTGCCAGCTCGCGCTCGTTTACGTCCGAGATCGCCACCGTCGCACCGCGTGCGACCAGCTCGACCGCGAGCTCGCGTCCGATGCCCGAAGCGGCGCCCGTCACCACCACAACCTTGCCACGCAACGAAGTCATGCTCACCTCTGGGAAGGCGCGCAGACTAGTACATCTCTCACGCGTCGAGGGCGCCGTCGCGCAAGCGCACGATGCGCTCGCCCAGTGTGTTGGCGTCCTCGCGATGATGGGTGACCAGGATGGCCGGGATCGCCAGCTGTGTGACCACCGCGCGCACCTCGGCGGCCAGCTCGGCGCGCAGAGCCGTGTCGAGCGCGGAGAACGGCTCGTCGAGCAGCAGCAGCGCCGGGGAGCTCGCGAGCGCGCGGGCGAGCGCCACCCGCTGCGCCTCGCCGCCCGAGAGCGTAGACGGCTTGCGCGCGGCCACATGCGCCACGCGCATTCGCGCCAACCACTCGTGCGCGTCCGTGTGCTGATCGCGGATCCCGAAGCGCACGTTCTCCAGCGCGGTCATGTGCGGGAACAGCGCGAGGTTCTGGAACACGAGCGCGACCCGGCGCTGCCAGGGCGGAACATGAATGTGCTCGTCGAACAGCGTGCGCCCGGCGAGCACGATCTTGCCGCTGTCGGGCCGGATCAAGCCTGCGAGCGCGAGCAAGCAGGTGCTCTTGCCGGCCCCCGACGGCCCCACCAACACGGTCATGCCCGGCGGCAAGGTGAGTGACAGCGCGAGGCGTGCCGCCACGTTCAGCGTGAAGGCAAGCTCAGAAGCCATGGACCTTGCGCGCGGTCAGCTTGTTCACGAGATACAGGATCGCGATCGCGACCGCGGTCATCAGCAGCGCCATGCCGCGTGCGTCGTCGTCGCGACCGGCCTGCACCGCGTCGTACACCGCGAGCGCGCCGGTCTGCGTGCGCCCCGGCAGGTTGCCCGCCAGCATCAGCGTGATGCCGAACTCGCCCAAGCTGCGCGCGAAGCCGAGCGCGAGCCCCGCCGCCACGCCCGCGCGCGCGACCGGCAGGCGGATGCGGAAGAACGTGCGCAGCGGCCCGGCGCCGAGCGTGTGCGCGGCCCCGATCAAGCGCGCGTCCACCTCCTCGAACGCGACGCGCGCGTTCTTGAGCACGAACGGCAGCGCGGCCACGCTGGCGGCGACCACCGCGCCGATGCGCGAGAAGGCGATGCTGTCCCCGGTCAGCGCCTCGAACGCGCGCCCGAGCCCGCTGTTGCGGCCGAGTGCGAGCAGCAGCGCATAGCCGAGCACGGTCGGGGGCACCACCATCGGCGCCGTCACCAGCACGTCGATCAGCTCGCGCCCGACGAACTGCGCGCGGCTCAGCCACGCGGCCAGCGCCACGCCCACCACGCCAGCGCACAGCGTCGCGGCCGCGGCGACCTCCAGCGAAAGCAGGATCGGCGCCCAGTTCATCGGGGCCATCGT
>DASUME010000718.1:0-9011 GCA_036277895.1 Polyangiales bacterium | reverse complement strand
GAGGCGCTGCGGCTGGTGGCCGAGGAGACGCTGGAGAAGCGCTTCCGCCGCCACGAGATGAGCTCGCTGGCGCTGCAAGCCGGGCTGCAAGCGATGGGGCTGAGCTTGTTCCCCTCGCCCGAGGTGAGGCTCAACAGCGTGGTCGCGATCACGCTGCCCGACGGCGTCGATAGTGCGCGCGTGCGCGAGTACATGACCAAGGCGTTCCGCGTGGAGATCAGCGGCGCGTTCGGGCTGAACATCGTGCGCATCGGCCAGATGGGCGAGCAGTGCCGCTCGCACAACCTGTTCAAGACGCTGTACGCGCTCGGCATGAGCTTCCAGCGCGAAGGCGTGAAGCTCGACGTCGCCCAGGGCATGGCCGCGCTCGAGGAAGGCCTCGCCGGCGACCTCGAGTACTTCGTCGATTGATCAGCGCGACAGGAACGCGTGGGCGTCGCGCGCGGTCTCGAGCGGCTGCTCTTCCATCGGGATGTGGCCGGCGCCCGCGTAGACCTTGAGCTCGAGGTTCTGCAGGTCGCGCTTCCAGCTCTCGATCAGCGCGGGCGGAACCCAGCGGTCCTTCTCGCCCCACATCAGCAGCGTGGGGCACTGCACCTTGTTGATCTCCCTGGAGAGCACGCCTTGCTTGCTCATCTCCTTGAGCTTGCGGAACGTCTGCACCATCGCGAAGCGATTCTCCGCGTGCATCAGCAGCTCGTAGTAGCGATCGACCGTCAGCTGGCTGATCCGCGTGGGGTCGCCGTAGACCTGGCGCACGTTCTGCTCGACCAGGAAGCGCGGCGCCCAGCGCTGCGCGAGCTCGCCGATGCCCGGCAGCGACACGTACTTGATCACCGGCGGCAGCTTCTGCGGGTACGCGATCGGATCGATCAGGATCAGCTTCTTCACGCGCTCGGGAAACTTGGCCGCGTAGTACCAGCTCAGGAAGCCGCCGAGTGAGTTGCCGCAGAGGAAGAACGCGTCGAGCCCAAAGCTCGCGCGGATCTTCTCGAACAGCTCCACGCTGTACTCGGGCGTGTACTGCGCCGGCTCCAGCATGTGATCGCTGAGCCCGAAGCCCGGCAGGTCCAGCCGCACGATGCGGTAGTGGTCCTTGAGCTGCTCGACCCAGCCATCCCACGTGTGCAGCGACGCCATCACGCCGTGCAGCAACACCAGCGTGGGCCCCTCGCCCTCGATGCGGTAGTGGAAGCGCCTTCCGTCGATGTCGACGTAGCGCGAGCTGACGTCCTCGTACTTGCGGCGGGTCGAGGCGTGGTGTGGCGCCATGCGCTTAGGCGACGCGCCCGTACTCTGGCTCGTTGGCCAGCTCTTGCTTCCACTGCTCCAGCATGTCCGAGCTGTCGTGATCCCACGGGTGGAAGCTCGGCTTGAAGTACTGCAGGTAGGGCTTCCACATCTTCGCAAGGCCGCCCGGCTTGACGAACAGGAAGCGGAACAGCGCGCGCCATTCCTCGGCCTCGAACAGCGTGCCGTCGGCCTTCATGAAGCGAGCCTGCTGCTCGAGCACCTTGCCCCAGAAGATGACGGTGGCGCCGATCATCGCCGCCGCGCGCATCAGGTAGCCGCCGCCCGCCGCCTTGTAGACGTCGAACGCGACACCCTTGTGCTCGTTCTCCTCCGCGGCGTGCCACTTCCAGAGGCGCGCCATGGTCTCGTCCGCGCCCTCCATGTGCTCGGGGTGGCGCAGGATGATCTCCGCCATCAGCGCGGTGAAGTGCTCGAGCGCCGCGGTCACCGCGAGCTGCATCAGCTGGCTGGTGGTGCCCGTGACCCTCTGGAGCAGGTCCGCGACGCGCTTCTCCATCTGCTCGACGGGGTAGCCCTGCTCGCGCAGCATCGCGTTGTAGCGGACGTGCTCGCGGCTGTGGATGCCCTCCTGGGCGTAGAAGGCGCGCGCCTCGGCGGCCAGCTTGGGGTCCTTCAAGCAGTCGCGGTGCGCCTTCACCGAGGCGATGAAGAAGCGCTCGCCGGGCGGGAAGAACACCGAGAGGTTGTTGAAGAACTGGGTGATCGACTTCTGCCCGCCGTGCCAGAAGCGCGGCACGCGCTCGTCGGTAGCGAACTGAAGGTTGCGGACCTCGGGTACGGGTGCCGAATGCATGCGTCTTCCTCCTGCACCGCGCTGGGCGGGCGAATCTCCAGCCTCTAAGTACGCACAAAGAGCAGGAGAAAGCAGGTCAGGTGAGGACGATGTCGCTGTCTACCCGGGCCAGTTCGCGGGTCCGCTCGCAAACTCAATTCGCGACGATGTTCACCAGCTTACCCGGCACGACGACGACTTTGCGCACGGACTTGCCCGCGAGCAGCTCCTGCACCTTGGGGTCCGCGAGCGCGAGCTTCTCCAGCCCGGCGGCATCGAGCTCGGCCGGCACCTGCAAGCGATGCCGCACCTTGCCCATGATCTGCACCGGCACCTCGACCGTGGCGTCGTGCAGCTGCGCGTCGTCGTAGCTGGGCCAGGCCGCCAGCGAGACCAGGCCGTCCATGCCGAGGCGCTGCCAGAGCTCCTCCGCGACGTGCGGCGCGAACGGCGCCAAGACGCGCGCAAAGCGCTCCGCCTGCGAGCGCGTCAGGCCGGCCGCGCTCGTGCCCGCGTTCACGAAGCCGATCAGCGCGGCGATCGCGGTGTTGAACGCGATGCGCTCGATGTCGCCCTGCACCTTTGCGATCGCGCGGTGCAGCTGGCGCTCCAGCTGCGGATCTTCGGCGTCGCTCAGCTTCGGCTGGCCGGTGCTCTCGTCGATCACCAGGCGCCAGGCGCGCTGCAAGAAGCGCTGCAGGCCGGCGATGTCGCGCGTGTTCCAGGGCTTGCTCGCCTCGAGCGGACCCATGTACATCTCGTACAGCCGGAACGTGTCCGCGCCGTAGTCCGCGATCACGTCGTCCGGGTTGATCACGTTGCGCAGGCTCTTGGACATCTTGGTGACGATCTGCGTCACGCGCTGCCCGGTGGCGCGCTCCACCGGCTCACCCTCGACGGCGTCGACCTCGTCGATCGGCACCAGCGTCTTGTCCGCCCGCTCGTAGGCGAAGTTCAGGATCATGCCCTGGTGGAACAGCTTCTTGAACGGCTCGGGCGCGCTGACGTGCCCGAGGTCGTGCAAGATCTGGTGCCAGAAGCGCGCGTACAAGAGGTGCAGCACCGCGTGCTCCGCGCCGCCCATGTACAGGTCCACGCCGTCGCCGAGCCAGTAGCGATCGGCCTCGCGCGAGATCGGCTCGCTGGCGTCGCGTGGATCGGCGTAGCGCAGGTAGTACCAGCACGAGCCGGCCCAGCCGGGCATGGTGTTCGTCTCGCGCGTGACCTTCGCGTCGGCGGGCAGCCCCTCCACGCCGGCTGCGCCCGCGGTGGTGTGCACCCAGGCCTGCGCCTTCGCGAGCAACGGCCGCGGCTCATCGCTCTCCTCGGGCTGATAGTCGGCGAGCTCGGGCAGCTCGACCGGGAACTTCTTCACCGGGTGGTGATCGCCGTCCGCGTCATAGACGATCGGGAAGGGCTCGCCCCAGTAGCGCTGACGGCTGAACAGCCAGTCGCGCAGCCGTGTGTTGTGCTTCTTCTTGCCGAGCTTCTGCTGCTCCAGCCAGGCGGTGATCTTCGCCTTCGCCTCCGGCGTCGGCAGCCCGTCGATGCTGACCACACTCGAGGCCGAGTTGATCGCGATGCCATCGTCGCTGAAGCAGCCCTCGACCGAGCCGCTCGCGGGCTTGACCACCTCGCGGATCGGCAAGCCGAACGCCAGCGCGAACTCGTGATCGCGCTCGTCGTGCGCGGGCACCGCCATGATGGCGCCGGTGCCGTAGCCCATCAGCACGTAGTCCGCGACCCACACCGGGATGTGCTCGCCGTTGACTGGATTGCGCGCGTAGACACCGGTGAAGACTCCGGTCTTGGTCTTGTCCTGCTGGCGATCGAGATCGCTGCGGTTGCGCGCCTTGGAGACGTACACCTGCAGAGCGCTCACGTCCGTCTCGGGCCGGGGCGCCTGCAAGACCGCGCTGACCAGCGGGTGCTCGGGCGCGACCACCATGTACGTGGCGCCGAACAGCGTGTCCGGGCGCGTGGTGAACACGTACAGGTCCTGCTGCTCGCCGAGCGGCTGCGCGAGCTCGAACGAGACCTCCGCGCCCACGCTGTGGCCGATCCAGTTGGTCTGCTTGGCGCGCGTCGCGTCCGGCCAGTCGAGGCCCTCGAGCCCCTTGATCAGCCGCTGCCCGTAGGCCGTGATGCGAAACAGCCACTGCTTGAGCGGCCTGCGGAACACGGGGAAGCCGCCGCGCTCGCTGCGGCCGTCGATCACTTCTTCGTTGGCGAGCACGGTGCCGAGCTTGGGGCACCAGTTCACGGTCTGCTGGGCGAGGTACGCCAGGCGATAGCTGTCGATGATCGCGCGCTGCTCGCGCTTGCTCAGCGCCGACCACGCGAACACCTTGCGCTTGTCCTCGTGTCCGACCTCGGCCGCGTCCGGGTTGAACTGCGCCGCGCGCGTGCCGCTCTCCAGCTCCGCGATCAGCTCGCTGATCGGGCGGCCCTTCTGCTGCTGCACGTCGAACCACGCCTCGTAGATCTGCACGAAGATCCACTGCGTGTGCCCGTAGTAGTCGGGGTCGATGGTGCCGAGCTCGCGGCTCCAGTCGTACGAGAAGCCAAAGCGCTTGAGCTGGCGCCGGAAGTTGTCGATCGCCTTCTTGGTGGTCAGCGCCGGGTGCACGCCGGTCTGGATCGCGTACTGCTCCGCAGGCAGGCCGAACGCGTCCCAGCCCATCGGGTGCAGCACGTTGAAGCCGCGCATGCGCTTGTAGCGGGAGAGGATGTCCGTGGCCGTGTAGCCCTCGGGGTGGCCCACGTGCAGGCCCGCGCCGCTGGGGTACGGGAACATGTCGAGGCAGTAGTACTTGGGCCGCTCGGCCTGAAACCCAGGCTCACCGGGGTTCGGCTGACGGAAGCTCTGCTCGGCTTCCCAGCGTGCCTGCCAGCGCGTCTCGATGTCGTTCGCCAGCGCGGCGTCGTAGCGGAATTTCGGGATGTCCTCGGCCATGGAAGGGCCGACTCTAGCGTCTCATCGCCTGCGTGGCAGGCGAATCACCTTCGCCCGCTGCGCCGCGCCGGCGCTCGGGTCGACGGGTGGCAAGGACATCAGCAGCTGCTCGATGTAGGGCAGCGCGCGCTGCACGTTGCCGGCCGCGTGCAGCGGCGAGTAGCTCTCGTCGAACACGAGCACGAGCTGGTACTGGTTGGCGATCGAGTGCGCGAAGCACTGCACCAGCGGGCCACGGAGCTCGGTGCTGGTCCGGTCGTGGTGCTGGGCGCGGATCTCGACCACTGCGCGCGCGCTGCGCAGCCGGCGACCGGCCGCGGCCAGGCCCCCTTGCTCGGCGAGCTCGCGCAGCACGAGCAGCTCGTCCTGGACCACCCGCAGCGCGGCTCCGCTCAGCCCGGAGCGCGCCACGCGCTCGTAGCCCTCGGCGGGCGCGGCGGCCAGCAGCTCGGACCAGCTGAGGCCGGTCTCCAGCAGCGCGCGATCGGCGCGGGTGGCCTGAACGAGCGCGTCGTAGTCGAGCTTGTCGTCGTGCGACTCGGAGCAGCCCCAGATCACCGGAGACTGGGCGTCGATGATCCAGATCGTCTCGGCGCCCGTGCGCTCGGCGAGCGCGGCCAGCGCGTGATCCAGCTCACGATGGCCGGCGGCCGGGGTACGCGGGGGTGGCTCGCCCGGGATGGCCAGCGTCTCCCGGAAGCTGGCCAGCAGGTTGCCGAGCCGCTGCTGCGCCTGCGCGGCGTCGACGAGCGGCTCGCCAAACGCCACGACCAGCCGCCGCCCATCGTCCAGCGGGGACCACACGAAGCGCGGATCTTCGGGCGGCCGGCCGCCGATCTCCACGCGCGCGTCGTCCGCGCCGAGCTTGTGGCAGATCAGATCGAGAAGCTTGAGCCAGGCCTGATCACGCACTCGCTCAGTGTTGTCGTCTCCCCGCTCGACGTCGAGTTCTTTTCAAGCACGCGTTTCCTCCTAGACTCGCCACCCGGTGACGCAATTCGACAGCCACTACTACAAGCGCTTCTATCGCGACCCCAAGACGCGCGTGACGGACAAGCGCGCCGCCGAGCGGCTCGGCAATTTCGTGTGCAGCTACCTCGGTTACCTGGAGCTGCCGATCAAGCGCGTGCTCGACCTCGGCTGCGGGCTGGGACACTGGCAGGGGGTGGTGAAGCGGCACTACCCGCGCGCACGCTATCAGGGCGTGGAGTACAGCAGCTACCTGTGTGAGCAGTACGGCTGGCAGCAAGGCTCGGTGGTCGACTACCGCAGCAAGAAGTCGTTCGAGCTCGTGATCTGCCAGGGCGTGCTGCCGTACCTGGAGAAGGCCGACGCCAAGCGCGCGATCGAGAACCTGGCCACACTCTGCTCCGGGGCGCTCTACCTGGAGGCGGTCACGCGCGACGACCTCGACGCGGGCGTGATCGACACCAAGCGCACCGACGGGAGCATGCAGCTGCGCCCGGGCAGCTTCTACCGCCGCGCGCTGGCGCCGTACTTCACGCCGATCGGCGGCGGGGTCTGGCTCTCGCGCCGCGCCTCGGTGGTCTTCTATCAGCTCGAGAAGCCCTGATGGACTTCGGCGAATTCGACGCGCGCATCGACGCGGTGGGCAGTGAACGCGCGTGCGAGCAGCTCGGCCCGTGGGTCAGCGAGGAGCGGCGCACGCGCATCGAGCACGTGCTGCAAGGGCGGCTCGACGCGCTGCACGTGGCGGTGGAGCGGCCCGCCGATCCCTACAACGCCGCGGCGATCGTGCGCACGGCGGAGGCGATCGGCGCACTCCATGTACACGTGGTGGACTCGGTCGAGGAGGCGCTGCACGCGCGCAAGACCACCCAGGGCTCGTTCCACTGGCTGCACACCTACCACCACGCCTCGCTCGACGGCCTGCTCGCGCTGAAGCTCGGCGGCGTGCGACTGTGCGGCGCGATGATGGACGGCACGCACACGCTGGAGGAGCTGCCGATCGACCAGCCGCTGTGCCTGCTGTTCGGAAACGAGGGGGTGGGGCTGTCGCCCGAGGCGCGCGGCGCCTGCGATCTGACCTTCCGCATCCCGATGTACGGCATGAGCGAGAGCTTGAACCTGTCGGTCAGCGCGGCGTTGTCGCTGTACGAGGTGGCACGCCGGATGCGCGCGGCGCTCGGCCGGCCCGGTGATCTCGTGGGCGAACGCCTGATGCTGGAGCGCGCGCGGTACTACGCGCGCAGCGTCGACGCGCGCACCTTGCACGCACTGTCGGTATAGAGGCGCGCGCAAGTTCGCCACACGCTCTGGCGCTTCCGATTCGTTATCATCGAAGGTGATGCGAGGTCCTCAGGACGAGGTGCACGATCTCGCGGGATTGAGCGGGCTGTCCGGAGATGCGCTGCGTGCGCAGTTCCGGCGTGCGCTGGCCAATCTCGCGCAGGCCGCGAGCAAGCGCGCGCTGCCGCTCGAAGGCCTCGATCCGGAGCTGCTCGCGGGGGGCGTGCAGAGCGCACTGTCGGCGGGCTTGTTCGAGGATCTGAGCTGGCTGTCGGCGCCGAGCGCGGCCTCGGCGTTGTACGAGATCGCGTCTGCGCTGGCGCCGAGCCCGCTGCGCGAGCAGCTCAACCGGCGCGTGATCGATCAGCTCGCGCAGGCAGACGCCACCACGTTCGTGGCGCTGGCCACGTCGCTGGCGCAGAACGGCAACAGCGGCCTGAGCAGCGGGCGCATGCGCTCGCGGGTGGCGCTGGCGCTGAGCCTGCCGATCGGCAGCGGTGCGCGCGTGGACGCGCTGGCGCTCGCGCTGATCTCCCAGCCCGAGCACGCGCGGGTGTGGGTCGAGGAGCCGTCGATGGGCTCGCTGCCGTCGCGCCGGCTCGCCGCGCGCCTGCTGGAGCGTGCGGCCCGGGAGGCGGCGCGGCGCTGGGCCACCGGCGACGACGTGGGCTTGCGCGCGCTGGAGACGGCGTCGGTGCAGGCGGCCTGGCAGCGCTTGCTCAAGGATCGAGAGTCGCTGGTGTGGCGCCACGTGGCCACCGCGCGCGGCTTGCTGGCGGCGGCGATCCCGAGCGTGGCCGACGAGATCGAGCAACAGCTGGCGCCCTCGCTGACGCCGACCGAGTGGCGGCGCGCCGCGGCCTCGCTGGCGGCGAGCATCGCGGTGATGCCGGAGCGCGCGCTGCAGTCGGCCGAGATCGCGCTCGGCGGCGAGGTCGCCAAGCGAGATCCCGGCGTGGGCGCGGCGATGATCATGGGCCTCGGGCGAGCGATCGAGGCCCAGCCGGAGCGCGCCGAGCAGCTGCTGGTGCCGTGCCTGCGCGCGGGCGGCATCGAGGCCGCGGAGGCGTTCCTGGAGCTGTGCGACGAGGGGCTGGGCGACGGCTTCGGACAAGAAGCGGTGGTCTTCGTGCGCGCCGCGCTCGCCAAGCAGCTGCCGAACGCGCAGCTCGACGACGGCCAGGCCGCGCTGCTGGAGTGGCTGCTCGAGCGCTTCTCGCGCCAGGACGACTTCGGCCTCGACAGCGCGGTGCGACGTGCGCTCTACGCGTTCGCCGACGAGGGTGCGGGCTCCGCCGTGCAAGCCGCGAGTGAGGCCCTGGCCGTCGCACAGCACACGCTGGAGCGCCTGAGCGCGAGCGACCTCGACACGCGTGAAGGCCGCAGGCAGAGCGTCGAGCTCTTGCACGAGCTCGACCTCGGGTTGCTGCAGGGCGCCACGTTGAGTGACCTGATCGCGCTGGGAGACGAGCAAGAGGAGGCGCGCGCGCACCTGCACGAGCACTTCGAGCAGGTGACCGAGTGGCTGATCGCGCACGAGCAAACGCCGATCAGCGAGGGCGCGCTGGCGCACCCTGCGCTGCGCATGCGCCGCGTGCGCTCGCTGCTGCACGTGGTGGACGCGGACGGCAGCTACGGCGACGCCTGGATCGAGCAGCGCAAGCCGCGCCGGCTGCGCACCGTGCGCGTGCTGCTCAACCGCGTGCGCCGCGATCAGCC
>DASUME010000717.1:0-13439 GCA_036277895.1 Polyangiales bacterium | reverse complement strand
CATGCGGCATCCGGTTGTGATCGAGCCAGAACGCGCCGAACGCGCGCATCATCGCCACGAAGCGCTCGAAGTCGACCGGCTTCACCAGGTAGCTGCTGGCACCGCCTTTGTAAGCCGAGCAAACGTCGGCCTCGGCGCTCGAGGTGGTCAGCACGATCACGGGCACGTGGCGCAGCGCAGCTTCGGCCTTCACGCGCCGCAGCACCTCGAAGCCGTCGACGCGCGGCAGCCGCAGATCGAGCAGGATCAGATCGGGGACCAGCCCCCCTCCGAACAGCAGGTCCAGCGCAGCCTGGCCATCATCGGCGTGCACCAGCTCGCGCAGGCCGTACGGGCTCAGGTTGCGGCGCGCGATCTCCGCGTGCGCCGCGTCGTCCTCGATCAGCAGCACGGTCAGCCCGTCGCTCACGGCTCCTCCGTGGTCGCCGTTGTCCCCGGGAGCACGAAGCAAACTGCAGTGCCCGTGCCCTCTCCGTCCGACTCTACCCAGACCCGCCCGCCGTGCACCTCCATGATGCGCTTGACCAGCGCCAGGCCGATGCCGGTGCCCTCCGCCTGAGCATGCAGCTTCTCGAACAGGCCGAACAGCTTGTGGTGGTAGCGCGGGTCGATGCCGATGCCGTTGTCGCGCACCGCGATCACCAGCTCGCCGAGCTGCCGGTCGGCCGTGATCACGATCCGCGGCGGCACGCCCGGCTGGGCGAACTTCACGGCGTTGTCGATCAGGTTCTGAAACACCTCGAGCAGGCGCGAGCGATCGCCCCACAGCACGATCCCGCGCGCCAGCAGCACAAGCTCGGCTCCCGCGGCGGCCATCCGGCCCGCGACCAGCTCGCTCGCGGCGCGCACCAGCTCTGCCAGCTCCACGCGCTCCGGCGGGTTGACCTTGCGCCCGATGCGCGAGAGCTCGAGCACGTCGTCGAGCAGGCAACCCATACGCTCGGCGGCGCGCTCCATGTGCGCGATGTCGCGCGCCACACGCTCGTAGTCGTGGCTCGCCAGGTCTTCCTTCAGGTAGCCCAGGAAGCTTCGGATCGTGACCAGTGGGCTCTTGAGGTCGTGCGACACCGTGTACGCGAAGCGCATCAGCTCGTCGTTGATGCGCGTGAGCTCGTCCTCGCGCTCCTTGCGCTCGCTCAGGTCGCGCCCGATACCCGCCACCGCGTGGGAGCCGCGGTGCTCGATCGCCGCCAGCGTCATGCCCATCGGGAAGGTGGTGCCATCACGCCGCTGCTGCGTGCTCTCGAAGCTGAGCTGGCCGAACCGGCGCAGCCGCTGCTGCACCTCGGCGAAGTCGAACTCGTTGCCGCCCAACACCTCCAGCGCCGAGCGCGCCAGCAGCTCGTCGCGCGTGTAGCCGAGCTGCGTGCACGCGGCCGGGTTCACCTCGATGAAGCGGCCGCTGCGGTCGACGAAGAACATCGCATCGACGATGTTGTCGAACAGCGCGCGAAACTTGCTGTCGCTCTCACGCAGCTCCTCCTGGCTGTGCTGGAACTCGGTGACGTCGAACGCGATCGTGAACACCATCGGCGTGCCGTCGAGGCGCACCATCGTC
Source organism: Polyangiales bacterium (assembly GCA_036277895.1). GTDB lineage: Bacteria > Myxococcota_A > Polyangia > Polyangiales > DASUME01 > DASUME01. The sequence goes on along the minus strand of DASUME010000717.1, from coordinate 11,881 downwards.
GAGCACGACATCCAGGTGAAGGTGCGACCGTCGCGGCCGACCAGCGGCATGATCGCCAGCTTGGAGCTGCCGTCTGCAGACAGCTGCTCCAGGTATTGGTCCTGCACACCCGGCGTGATCAAGCCGAGCTCTTCGGGATCGTGGCCGAGCGCGTGCTCGCGCGCGATGCCGGTGGTGCGCTCGAAGGTGGAGTTCACCTCCACGTACTTGCCGAGCGCGTCCTGCACCGTGATCCCGAACAGGTCGTTGTCGGACAGCGCGCGGAACAGGTTCTCGGACCGGGTCAGCGCGCGCTGCTGGTCCGCCATCATCTCCGGCGCCACCCTCGGCGCATCGCGCACGATCACCAGCACCGCCTTGCGCTCGTTCCAGCGCGCGGCGCTGACGCGCAGCGAGTACCACGCGCGCCCGCGCTCCAGCGTCAGCTCGCGGTGTGCACCTGCGATCGGATCGGCCGTGCTCATCAGCGCGATCATCGCTTCCAGCGACGCGCGACGCGGCCCGGCGAATGCGTTTGGCAACGAATCGCCGCCCCCGGCCCCGAACGCGCGCTCCCCCGAGGGCGTTACGTAGAGCACGGTTCCGTCCCCAGCCAGGAGGAAGATCATTTCGTCGGTCGCTGCGAACAGATCCGACAGCAGACTCACGTCTGGCGCCACGGCCTCCCCCTCCGAGCCGCACCCTACCACGCGCTACCCGCAGGGAGAACCTCAGAGGGCGGCGTCCAGTTGGGCCGCATTCAGGCGCGAGATGAGGGTCGCGAGGTCCGGGAGCGGCGGCAGGCGGATCAGGCTCGCGGCCGGGAACCACTGCGTCGTGGGCGGTCGCAGGAGCATACCGTCCAGACTGTAGACTACGATCTTGGAACGTGAAATTCCCGCGAGAGCGGCGGCGTTCACGTCCTCCCGAAGTGAAGACCCGCTGCTGTAGCGCGCTGCGCCGGGAGCGAGCGCGCCCGGATCCACCAGCCCGAGGCTCACCCCCGCACGCGCCCCGAACAGCGCGCGCGCGCGCAGGGCGTAGTCCAGCACGTAGTACGCCGTGGTGGGCGGCGCCGAGGCGGACGTCAGCACGTCGTTGAGCGTGCGATAGGCCTGGAACGAGACGGTGTCCCACGCGATCGTGTCGAGCGGCACGCTGAAGCTCTGGCGGATGCCGTCGTCGCCGTCGCCGTAGTCGTCGAGCACCTGCGCCAGGGCCGTGAGCTCGACCAGAAAGCCGCGCCGATGGGCGTAGTCGATCAGGCTGCGAAACACCGTCGTGGCGCGCGCGTACTGCGTGCGATCGATGAAGGGGCGCAGGAAGTTGCTCACGGCGGTCACGTCGCCGCCGCCGGTGATCACGGTGCCGAGCCCGCGTGCGCGTTGAATCGGCATCTCCATGTCGACCACCAACGTCGAGGGCGCGAGGCCCGCGGCGAGCCAGGCGTCGATCAGCGCACGCGCGGCGGCATCGTAGAGCTCCGCGTTGGTCGCGTTCGCCCAGTAGCCCTGCTCTTCGGGCAGCAGCAGCCACGGGTTCACCGTCACCCCCTGCGCGTGGGCGGCGCGCACGAAGTCCAGGCGCGCGGGCGCCCGAGCCTCACCGGCCGGCCAGGCCAACACGAGTCCGACCTTGTAGGCGGCCAGCGTGGGCAACACGCCGGTGAGCGTGGGGAGCGACTGGTACTCGCTCGCCACGAAGCCGTACCCTGCGCGCCCCTGTGCGTACGCGGTCGAGGCGACCAGCGACAACGCGAATGCGACGATGGCTTGTAGGTTCATCCAACACCCCGGTACGCTCGGGCAGTGCCGAACCTGCCGTCCGAATCGCACGAGCGCGCGCAGGTGTCGCTGCCGCCGCCCGAGCGGCACTACGGGCTCGGCTTGCGTGCGCAAACGCTGATGGCGCTGACGGCTGCGTTCCTGGTCTCTTTCAGCGGGTTGTCGATCGTGATCGTGCAGGTGGCCCAGAAGTCCCATGACGTCGAGCGCAAGCGCCGCGCGGTGGTGCTGACCGAGGCGATCGCGAGCTCGCTGCCCGCGATCAGCGACGACCCCGCGGCGACCAGCCGGCGCGAGCGCGCGCTGGCGGGCTTGATCGGCCACGGCGACGTGGTCGGGGCGCGCATCGACACGCTCGATCATCGGCAGCTCGACTTTGGTGATACCGGCGGCCGCGCTGCCGCCACGGCGTCGCTGCTCGACGGCGAGCAGCTGTCGTTGTGGACGATGCGCGCCGGCGACGAGATGGCGAACCCACTGGGACGCCTGCTGCGGCTCTACTCGTTCCTCACCGGCACGCTGATCCTGGTGGTCGTGTACATCACGCTGACGCGGCTGATCGTGCGGCCGGTGGAGAACCTCACGTCCGCCGTGGAGCGCATGGCGGAACACCCCAACACCGAGATCGCGATCGGCGGTGCGGCGGAGGTGGCGCAGCTCGGCGTGGCGTTCAACACCATGGCGCGCGACCTGAAGCTGGAGAAGAGCTTGCTGGAGGCGCGGCTGCGCGAGCTGGAGGAGACCACACGCGTGCTGCGCTCGACGCAGGATCAGCTGATCCGCAGCGAGAAGCTGGCCGGCGTCGGCCGGCTGGCCGCGGGCATCGCGCACGAGATCGGCAACCCGCTGGCGGCGATCCTGGGCTTGCTCGAGCTGCTGCAGCTGGGCAGCTTGAGCCGCCACGAAGAGACCGAGTTCGTGGCGCGCATCCGCGGCGAGACCGAGCGTATCCACCGCATCATCCGCGACCTGCTCGACTACGCGCGCCACGAGCCGGCGCAGGTCGATGCGCGCGCGGACCTGGAGCAGGTGGTGGAAGAAGCGGTGGCCTTGATCGCGCCGCAGAAGGATCTGCGCAAGGTGACCATCGAGCGCCGCGTCGATGGCGCGGCACGCGTACGGGGCTCGGCGCACGAGCTGACGCAGGTGGTGCTCAACCTGCTGCTCAACGCCGCCGACGCCGTGGGTGGACAGGGTCACGTGCTGATCGAGCTGCGCCGCGACGGAGCGCAGGTGGAGCTGGCCGTGAGCGACGACGGCGCGGGCATCGCGCCCGAGGTGCAAGGCAAGCTGTTCGATCCGTTCGTGACCACCAAGCCGGTCGGCAAGGGCACTGGCCTCGGGCTGGCGGTGTGTCACGCGATCGTGGAGCGCCTCGGGGGCTCGATCCGCGGCGACAACCGCGAGCGAGGCGCACGCTTCGTCGTCAGGTTGCCGGCCGCCTAGGCGTCTTTGACGGGCTCCAGCATCTCGGTGTCGATCTCGTCGATCACGTCCTGCTGCACCGGCCGCTGGCGCGCGGTCTCTTGCGGGTGCTCCAGCTCCGCCACGCGCTCGCACTTGGCGATCAACGCAGGCGTGCCGGTGGGCCGGAACCACTTCTCCATCTGCGTCATGTGGAAGTGGTACTCGCGCTTCTTGCCCGCGCGATACGACACCCGCGCGCGCGCCTCGTGGAGCAGCCCGAGCGCGAGCGGATGTTGCGACGGTCCGTGCAGCGTGAGCAGGCCGTCGAGCCGCGCGAGCGCCGGCTCGAACTGATCCAGGCCCGCGTCGGCCAACGCGAGCTGCAGCTCCAGCTGCAGGAACAAGCTCACGTACTGGCGGTCGACCTCGTGCATCACGGCCAGCCCGCGCTCGCACAGCGCACGCGCCTGCCGGTAGCGGCCGTGCTTGTTGTAGGTCGAGGCGCAACCGGCGAGCACCGTGGTCCAGCCGATGAAGCTGCGCGGCTCGGAGCGGTCGAGCTCGCGCAGCGCCAGCGCGAGCGGCTTCTCGTAGTCCTGCTCGTCGCTGCTCGAGAACAGCGCGAACTCCGCCAGCCGCTTGTAGAACACCAGCGAAGGCGCGATGCGCAGCAGCTCGTCGAAGCGGCGCACGATGCGCGACAGCGCGACCAGGTCGCCCATCGCGAGGTAGAGCGGCAACAAGGCCGCCGGCTCCCAGAGCTCCACCTGCCAGGCCGAGCCCGCGCGCGCCGCATGCAGCTCCACCAGCTCGCGCTGACGCGCCGCCTCGTTCAGCTCGCCGCGGTGCGCGTGGTAGAAGAAGCGCAGCTGCGCGGCCACCATCGCGTACATGCTGAAGCCGGAGGCCTCCAGCACCGCCGCGCTGTCGAGCGCCAGCTCGCAGTCGGCGCGGAAGACCGCGAAGGCCCCGCGCGCGAAGTGACAGGCGGTGACGAACAGCGGCCGCCCGTCGGGCGGCAACATGCGGTACCAGCGCGGATCCTCGAAGCGCTTGGCGAGCTTGTCGAAGGTCGCGAACGCCTCGGGCTGGTGCTCGCGCCCGACCTGCTGCAGCGCCACGCAGAAGTCGTAGATGCCTCGCGGAGTGGAGCTGTCCGGCAACACCGCGAACGGCTCGAGCACGCGCGCCACGCGATCCGCGCGGTCGGCGTCGAGCGCCATCGTCGCGGTGCCCACCAACGCCACCACGGTGCTGAAGCCGCTGTTGAGCAGCTCCATGAACGGGTAGTTGCGCTCGCGCTTGGGCGTGATCAGGAAGCGCAGGAACGCCAGCCCGAGGCCGATCCCGAGCGCGAGCAAACCACCCACGTAGCGGCGCAGTCGGCGCGCCGTGCGCAGGCCTGCGAGGTCTTCGATCACGTCGAGCGACTCGTCGCCGTAGCGCTCGCTGAGCGTATAGTCTTCCTCGTAGTAACCGGCCTGCGCGGCGCCCGCGAGCAACGGCAAGCGCTCGTACGGCCCGCGTCGGTGGCGCTTGTAGATCCGGAGCGCGGCGTCCGCGATCGGCCCGAGCTGGTAGCCGTTGGCGCTCAGTCCACGCACCGCGTAGCCCTCGCGCAGCACATAGGCGATCAGGTCCGCGCCGCGCAGCTCGTCACCGCCGCGCATCGAGTGCCAGCCGGCCTCCAGCAGCTGCGCGCGGTCGCCCACGGCCAGCGTCTCGAACGCACGCCCGAGCCGGGTATGCGCGGTCTCGCGCTCCAGGTCATCCACGTCCGCCATCAGCGCGTCGCGCAATGCCGCGCTGCCGAAGCGATAGCCGTCCTGATCGCGGTGCAGCACGTCGTTGCGCGCCAGCTCGTCGAGCAGGATCAGCGCCTCCTGCTCGCGGCTGCGCTGGGGCGTGACCTCGACCAGCTCGCGGCACAGCTCCAGCGTGGGCTCACCGCGCTGCAGGCTCAGGCAACGCGCGAGCCCGAGCGCCTTCGGGCTCAGGTTGGCGATCCGGATCGAGAGCGCCCCCTCGAGCGCCTCCGGCAGCTCCACGTGTGGACGGCTCGCGGGCAGGATCCACATGCCGCCCTCGTGGCGGATCACCTCCTGCGCGATCAGCTGGCGGGAGATCTCCACGCAGTGCAGCGGGCTGCCCGCGGTGCGTCCGTGTAGCCACTCGGCAAAGCGCTCCACGTTCGGCGCGTCGCCGAACAGCGAGCGTGCGAGCGCGAGCGTCTCGGCCGGGTCGAGGTTGGAGAGCGCGAGCGTCTGGCACTGCTCGCGCAGCACGGCCAGCCCCTTGATGGCCCTGCGATCGCGACGCGTGCGCTCCGCCACCACCAGCAGCACGGACTCGTGGCGTACGCGCGCCGACAGCGAGGCGAGCGCACCCAGGCTGGCCGCGTCGCAGAACTCGACGTTGTCGACCGTGATCACCAGCGGCTTGTGGTGCGAGACCTCGGCCAGCCAGTCCGAGAGGTCGCCGCCCGGATCGGTCGGCGGCTCGCCCGCGTCCTTGTCGCGTGGTGGTCTGGACGGCACCAGCCCGAGCCGCGCCTCGACGTCGCGCCCGAGCGCATTGAGGTGGTGTGCGTAGCGCTTGGCCTTCTCGCGCGCGAGGTCCGGCAACGCATCGAGCAGGCGCAGTGCCAGCGCGCGACTGGTGCCGTGGTGGTTCGGGTGCATGCTGGCGTCGGCGCGCAGCACCGTCGCGCCGGTCAGCTGCGCGCGCACGCCGATCTCCTCCAGCAAGCGCGAGCGCCCGCTGCCGGACATCGCCTCGATCCGGATCGCCGCGCCCTGACCGTTGCAGGCAAGCTTGAGGTGGCTGTTGAGCTCCTCCAGCTCCTCGTCGCGGCCGACGAATGGCGGCACGATCAGGAAGCTCTGCGTCAGCCGGCGGCGCTCACCCTCGTCCTCCAGCGGCAGCTGGCCGAGCGCGTTCAGGCGCACGATCACCTCCGCCGCGCTGGCGGGGCGCGCGAGCGGCTCCTGGCTGAGCAGCGAGAGCACCAGCTGGTCGAGCGCACGCGGGATCTCCGGCACGCGGCTCGACGGCGGGCGCGGCGGCTCGTTCCAGTACATCGGCAGGTCGTCGAGCTTGTTGGCCGGGAACGCGTACACGCCGGTCAGCGCCCAGTACGCCAGCCCGCCGAGCGCGTACAGGTCCGCGCGCTGGTCGAGCAGATCGCCGCGCAGCGCCTCGGGCGGGACCAGCGGCGGCGTACCGATCAGCCAGTTGGTGAAGCCGAAGTCGCTCAGCGCGCCGAAGTCGAGCAGCTTGGCGTGGCCCTCGGCGTCGATCTTCACGTTGCCTGGGCTGAGGTCGCGGTGGAGCAACCGCCGGGCGTGCAGCAGCGACAGCGAGGCGGCGAGGTCGCGCATGTAGAGGCAGACCTCGCGCCACGGCAGCGGCGCGGCCTTGGCGAGGTCGCGCCCTGCCACGAGCTCCATCGTGTAGTACGGGCCCTCGTCGTCGACGCCGTAGTCGAACACGCGGATGATGCGCGGGTGCTCCAGGCTCGCCAGCACCTGGTACTCGCGCTCGAAGGCCGAGGTGTACAGCGCACGCCGCGACGAGTTCTTGAGGAACACGCGCTTGAGCGCGACCTCTTGCCCGTTGGAGCGGTCCAGCGCGCGATACACCACACCCATGCCACCGTGGGCGATCTGGCCCTTCACCTCGTAGCGCTGCGCGGCGCGTTCGGAGGTGCGTTTGAGCGGGACGGTCGAGGGCGGAGACATGGCAAAGCGCGCCGATCGCGCTGCCCTCAAGGTCGCACGAACACGCCTCTGCTCGCGATGCTTTCCTGGTGTGGGCACGCGCCTTCAGCCGCGGCACTCTCCCGACAGCGCATCAGCGTCGCTCGATCACCGTGGTGTGATCGACGCCGTCGTCCGGCGTGCTCGCGCGGCCGGCCGTGTTGTCCTCCAGCGCTGCGATGCGCTCGCACTTCGCGATCAAAGGCGGGTAGCCGGTGGGCAAGAAGTGGGCTGCCATCAGCGCGCGTTGCTCGTGGTATTCCTGCACGTCCCCGGCCGCATGCGCGATCCGCGCGCGCACCTCGTGCAGCGAGCCGAGGCACAGCGCATGGCCACTCTCCCGGTGACGCGCGAGCAGACCGTCGATGCGCGCGCGCGCGGCGGCGAGCTTGCCGAGTCCCAGGTCGGCCAGCGCGGTCTGCAGGTCGATGTCGAGGAACATCATCACGTAGTCGCGATCGCGGTCCTCGATGTGCACCTGGACCTGATCGCAGAACGCACGCGCCTCCGCGTGTCTGCCGAGCCGGTTGTAGGCGGCCGCGATGCCCGCCGCGGCGGCGGCCCAGCCGATGAAGGTGCGCGGCTCACGCTCACGGAAGACTCTCTCCGCACTCTCGAGCTCCGCCAGCACGCGGTTCCAGACGCCCTCGTGACGTAGCAGCGAGAGCACATGCTCGCCGAGCTGCCGATAAAAGCGCAGGCTGGGCGCCTCGTCGACCAGCTCGTCGAAGCGGCGCACGGTATGCACGGTCGCGACCACGTCGCCCGTGATCAGGTGCAGGGGCAACAGCGCGGCCGGCTCCCACAGCTCCACCTGCCAGGCGGAGCCAACGTGCGCCGCGTACACCTCGACGCGCGCGCGGTAGCGCTCCGCCTGCGCCAGCTCGCAGCGATACGTGTGCAGCAGGAAGCGCAGCTGCGACGCGACCATGCCGTAGAGCTTCACGCCGCAGCTCTCGAGCTCCGCGATGTGCTCGAGCGCCTGCGTGTCGTTCGCGCGAAAGACCGCGAACGCCCCGCGCACGAAGTGCGTCGCCGCGCTCAAGATCTTGCGTGATTCGTCGGGCAGCAGCGGGTACCAGTCGCGACTCGAGATCCGGCGCCCCATCGCCTCGAAGTGAACGGTCACCCTCGCCTGGTGCTCGCGGCCGATCTCCTTGAGGCCGATACACACCTCGTAGACCGCGCGCAGCGTGGCCCGGATCGGCAAGCGCGCGAACGGACCCAGCACGCTGGCGATGCGGTCCGCGCGCTCGGCGTCGAGGCTGACGGCCGCGGCACCGACCAGCGGCACGATCGCCGTGGTGGCGTAGCGCATCACGTAGTGGAAGCTCAGCGGCCGCTCCGCCTTCGGCGTCAGCCAGTGACCGAACCACGCGACCGCGAGGCCGAACAGGAGCGAAAGCGGCCCGAGCCAGCGCGCGAGCCGGCGCGCCAGGCGCAAGCCGACGATGTCCTCGATCAGGTCGAGCGTCTCGTCCGTGTAGCGCAGCGCGTACACGCGGTCCTCGAAGAAGCCGGCCGTGGCCAGTGCCGTGAGCAGCGGCTGGCGCTCGTAGTTGCTGCGCCGGTGCTGCTTGAACACCGCCAGCGCCGCCTCGGCCATCGCGCCGATCTGCGCGCCGCCGAACATGAAGCTGCGCAGGTTCGACTCGATGCATAACGTCGTCGCGACCAGCTCTGCGCCGCGCAGCTCTTCGCCCCCCCGCATCAGGTGCCAGCCAGCTTGGATACGCTGCTCGGCATCCGCGCCCGCCAGGCGCTCCAGGACCAGGCCGAGCCGGCGGTGCGCCCGCTCGCGCTCGGGCGCATCCATGCTCGCCAGCAATGCATCGCGCAGGGCCGCGCTCACGAAGCGGTAGCCCGCGAGGTCGCTGTGCAGGATCTCGTTGCGCGCCAGCTCGTCCAGCAGCGCCAACGCGCGCCCGGGTGCGGCCTGCTCGTCGAGCAGCGCCGTGCACAGCGCGAGCTTGGGCTCGGCGCGCTGCAAGGCGAGCAGCTGCGCCAGCCTCAACGCATCCGGACTCAGGTGCGCGATGCGCGTGGACAGCGCGTCTTCGAGCGCCGCCGACAGCACCACCTGCGGCCGGCTCGCCGGCAGCGACCACAAGCCGCCGTCGTGCTGGATCACGTCCTGTGCGATCAGCTGACGCGAGATCTCCACGCAGTGCAGCGGGCTGCCTGCGGTGCACGCATGCAGCCACTCGGCAAAGCGCTCCACGTGGGGTGCGTCTCCGAACAGGCCCCGACCGAGCGCCTCGGTCTCGAGCAGCGTCAAGTTGGCGAGCGCCAGCGTCTGGCAGCGCGCGCGCAGCAGCGTGAGGCCCTTGGCGACGTCGCGCTGGACGCGCTCGGTCAGCACCAGGAACAGAGCGTGCTCGGGCGCGTGCTGCGCGAGCGAGAGCAGCATGCCGGTGCTGGCGGCGTCACACGCTTCGACGTTGTCGATCGCGATCATCAGCGGCCGGTGTCGCGCCACGTCGCGTAGCCACTCCGACAGATCCCAGCCGGCGTCGGGCGGCTCGGGCCCGAGCAGGGGCGGCCGCGACGGGAACAACGCCAGCCGCGCCTCGACGTCGCGCCCGAGCGCGTTGATCGACGCTGCCGAGCGCTTGGCACACTCGCGGGCGAGTTCGGGCAACGCATCCAGCAAGCGCAGCGCCAGCGCGCGCGCGGTGCCGTTGTGGTGCGGATGCATGCTCGCGTCCACGCGCAGCACCGTGCTGCCCGCCAGCTGCGCGCGCACGCCGATCTCCTCGAGCAGCCGCGTGCGCCCGCTGCCGGCAACGGCCTCGATCCGGAACGCACTGCCGCGCCCCTCGCGCGACGCGCGCAGCGCGCCCGAGAGCGCGCGCAAGGGCTCGTCACGGCCCACGAACGGCGGAGCGATCAGGAAGCTCTGCGCGATCCGCCGCTGATCGGCCTCCGCCTCGGGCGGCAGATCGCCGATCACGGTCAGGCGCGCGATCACCTCCGCGGCGCTCGAGGGGCGCGCCAGCCGCGTGGCGCTCAGCAGCGCCAGCACCAGCTGCTCGAGCGCGGACGGAATTTCCGGCACGTAGCTCGACGGCAAGCGCGGCGGCTGCTCCCAGTACTCTTCGAGGTCGTCGACGCGCGGCGCGGGAAACGCGTGTCGACCAGTCAGCGCCCAGTACGTGAGCGCACCGAGCGCGTACAGGTCGGTGCGCTGGTCGAGCGGCTCGCCGCGCAATGCCTCGGGCGCGACCATCGGCGCCGTGCCGACCAAGGTTCCGTTGAGACCGAAGTCCGCGAGCGCACCGAAGTCGAGCAGCTTGCCGTGCCCGTCGGCGGTGATCTTCACGTTCTTGGGGCTGAGGTCGCGGTGCAACAGGCGGCGTGCGTGGAGCAGCGCGAGCGAGGTCGCGACGTCGCGCATCAGCTGGCACACCTCGCGCCACGGCAGCGGCGCGACCTTGTTCAGGTCGGCGCCGCGCACCAGCTCCATCGTGTAGTACGGGCCCTCGCTGTCGACGCCGTAGTCGAACACGCGGATGATGCGCGGGTGATCGAGGCTGGCCAGCACCTGGTACTCGCGCTCGAACGCGCTCACGAACAGCTGCAGGCGTGCGGGGTCGTCGACCATCACCCGCTTGAGCGCCACCACCTCGCCGGTGGCGGAGTCGAACGCGCGAAAGACTTCCCCCATGCCGCCGCGCGCGATGCGCTCGCTCACCTGGTAGCGGAGCGCGCTGCGAAGACTGGCCGGGTTGGGCTGGGATGGCTTGACGCTGGGCACGCCATGCGCAGGATCCCACGGTCCCCGTCGCCGATGTAGACGATCTCGATGTGGGCAAGCGTGCGTCCGCGCCCACCGCGCGGGCGCGCTACAGTCGCCCGATGCTTCCGGAGCTGGTGGAGAAGCTCGACAACCTCCCGGTCTCACCCGGCGTCTACGTCTTCAAGGACAAGGCGGGCGGCGTGCTCTACGTGGGCAAGGCGCGCAGCCTGCGCAGCCGCGTGCGCAGCTACTTCAACGAGGGCAACAGCGACACGCGCCTGTTCATCAGCCGGCTGGAGAGAGAGCTCGGCGACATCGAGACCGTGGTGGTGGGCACCGAGAAGGAAGCCGCGCTGCTCGAGAACACGCTGATCAAGCAGCACCGCCCCAAGTACAACGTCAAGCTGCGCGACGACAAAGAGTACCTGTCGCTGCGGCTCGACCCGAAGCGCGACTGGCCGCGGCTGGAGGTAGTACGGCGCCCGAAGAACGACGGCGCGCTCTACTTCGGCCCGTACCACTCGGCCACCGCCGGGCGGCAGACGCTGCGGCTCGTCAACCGCCACTTCCAGCTGCGCACCTGCACCGACCAGGACTTCTCGACCCGCACGCGGCCGTGCCTGCAGTATCAGATCAAGCGCTGCCTCGGGCCCTGCGTGTTCGAGCTCGATCGCGCGCAGTACGCCCAGCAGGTGACGGACGTGGCGATGTTCCTCGACGGCCGTCACGACGAGCTGATCCCGATCATCGAGGGCCGCATGCGCGAGGCCGCGGAGGTTCTGGAGTACGAGCGCGCCGCCGAGCATCGCAACCAGCTGCGCGCGATCGAGCGCGTGCGCGAGGGCAACCGGGTCGCGGTCGCGTCGAGCGTGGATCAGGATGTGCTCGGGGTGTTCCGGCGCGCCGACCAGGCCGAGGTGGCCGTGCTGCAGATCCGCTCGGGCAAGCTCACCAGCGTGCGCACGTTCGGGCTCAAGGACGTGAGCGTGCCGGACGACGAGCTGTGCACGTCGTTCCTGCTCGAGTACTACGCCGAGGGCAGCTTCGTGCCGCAGGAGGTGCTGCTGCCGCTCGAGATCGAGGCCATGGACGGCATGAGCGAGCTGCTCAGCGAGCTGCGCGGCAAGGCCATGAAGGTGCTGGCACCCAAGAAGGGCCCGCGCGCGGAGCTGGTGCAGATGGCGCGCGACAACGCCTCGCACGCCTACCGCGAG
>DASUME010000716.1:0-4266 GCA_036277895.1 Polyangiales bacterium | reverse complement strand
AGCGCCTCGACCAGGCGCAGCGCGGAGACATCCCCGTTGGTGACCAGCGGCAGCAAGGCCGCAAACGTAGTCTCCAGATTGTTGATGCCCGGTGACGCTTCGGAGAACTCGCAGTCCTTCTCGAGCGAGCTGTGCGGGGCGTGGTCGGTGGCGATGCAGTCGATGCTGCCGTCCTTGAGCGCGCCGATCAGCGCCTCGCGGTCTTCCTCGCTGCGCAGCGGCGGGTTCACCTTGCAGAAGGTGTTGTACCCGACCACCGCTTCGTCCGTGAGCGTGAGGTGGTGCGGCGTGACCTCGGCCGTGACCTTCAGGCCGCGCGACTTCGCTTCGCGGATCAGGCGCACCGAGTTCATGCTCGAGATGTGCGCCACGTGGTAGCGCGCGCCGCCGACGGCCTCGGTCAACAGCAGGTCGCGCGCGACGATGATGTCCTCCGCGACGCGCGGCCAGCCGCGCAGCCCGAGGCGCGTGGAGACCGCGCCCTCGTGCATGTCGGCCTTGTGCGTGAGGTCGTGGTCTTCGCAGTGTTGCGAGATCAGGAGGTCGAAGGTCTTGGCGTATTCAAGGGCCCGGCGCATGACCGCGGCGTTCATCACGCACACGCCGTCGTCGCTCACGCCCACCGCGCCGGCGTCCTTGAGGTCCGCCATCTCGGTGAGCTCTTTGCCGGCCATGCCCTTGGTGATCGAGCCGAAGGGCAACAGGCGCGGACCACCCAGCTCCTTGGCGCGCCCGACCATCATCTCGGTGATGGCGCGGTTGTCGTTCACCGGCTTGGTGTTCGCCATCGGGCAGACGACGGTGAAGCCGCCGGCAGCGGCCGCCGCGAGCCCGCTCGCGACGTCCTCTTTGTACTCTTGACCAGGCTCACGGAAGTGAACGTGCAGGTCGATGAAGCCCGGGGCGAGCCACAATCCGGTGGCGTCCACGACGCGCACCTGCTCACCAGCCAGCTTCTCTCCAGCGTCGCGACCCACCCGGGTAATGCGACCTGCTTCCACGACGACGTCCGCGATCTGATCGAGCTGTTTGGACGGGTCGAGAACCCGCGCTCCGCGAATCACCAGCATCGAGAGCCCCCAGTACGAGACCGGCCAGGCACTGTCAACGCTAGCGCGGCCAAAAGCTTAGACAGCGTGCTGCATCGGCTCCGCGACGACCGGCTTCTCTGCAGAAGCGGGGAGGTCGTCGGCGATCTGCTTTTCGTTCACCCGGGTCTTCATCGTCTGAATCTTCCGGCACAAGGACGCGAAGTCCTTGTTGCGCACGGCCATGCTGGGCGAGCCGCCGCGAAGGAGGGTCTGAACGATGAAATCCATCACCTGGATTTCGCCTTCCGAGAAGCTGTTGCTGATCCGCATGGGTCAGAGTTATCACGCTGGATCACGAATGACAACGGGTGACGAGCAACGTACTGCCACAAATATATATGGTCACGATTGATCGGGAATTTAGCTGATCCTGCGAGCAGATCGCCTACCTGGGGGCGCCCCAGGCTGAACTAGATCGCACGCTTGATCCTGGCTCGTATGGGCTAGTTCTCGACCGTTGACGTGGGCGTTGACGTGAGCGGCGACGGCGACGATCGCTCGGCTCAGCACTCCGGGATCGACCGCGTCGCCGCTCACGACAACGTCAACGTCAACGTGGAGAAGTCGTAACTGGGCGAGGGTGGGCTAAGACCACGCGCCATGCGCGCGCCGCCCAAACCCTCGACTCTGCAGGCGCTGCTCAAGCTTGCTTGGCCGGTGGTGCTCGCGCGGGCCACGCAGTCCGTGATCGGGTTCGCGGACGCGATCATGGTTGCGCCGCTCGGTGAGGACGCCATGGCGGCCGCGATCACGGGCAACTTGAACGCCTTCTCGTTCATCATCTTTCCGATGGGCACCGCGTTCATCGTGCAGAGCTTCACCGCCCAGCTGCGCGGCCGCGGCGAGCTCGAGGCGGCGCCGCGTTATGCCACCTACGGCCTCGCGCTGGCCGTGCTCGCCGGGCTCGTCGCGCTGGCGGCGATCCCGTTCTTGCCGCGCATCGTCGGCGCGCTCGAGTACTCGCCCGCGGTCGCCTCGCTCATGCAACAGTACCTCGCGATCCGCCTGCTCTCGGTCGCACCCGCGGTCGCCACCGAGGCGCTCGGCCAGTGGTTCGGCGGCATGGGCAACACCGGCCCCGAGATGATCGCCGGCGTGATCGCGATGCTGACCAACGTGCTGCTCTGCTACCTGCTGATCGAGCCGCGCTTCGGCCTGCCCGGCTACGGCGTCGCCGGCTCCGCATGGGCCGCCGTGATCGCGACCACGCTCGGCTTCTTCGTGATCGTCACGATCTACACGCGGCGCGCGAGGTGGTCGTTCGACTTCCGCATGCCCGAGTTCCTGCGCCTGCTGCGCTTCGGCGCGCCCAACGGCATGAACTGGTTCCTGGAGTTCACCGCCTTCACGCTGTTCATCAACCTGGTGGTCGGCCACCTCGGCACCAGCACGCTGGCGGCCTTCAACGCGGTGCTGCAGCTGATGAACGTCTCGTTCATGCCCTCGTTCGGGCTGGCCTCCGCGGGCGCGATCCTGGCGGGCGAGGCGATCGGCCGCCGCGCGCTCGACGAGGTGTGGCCCACCGTGCGGCTCACCACGCTGCTCGCCTCGGGCTTCATGCTCACGCTCAGCACGCTCTACGCGCTGTTCGCGACGCCGCTGATGACGCTGTTCGAGCCGCCGGGCGCGGGCGGCGCGCGCTTCCTGGAGGCCAGCGTGCAGATGCTGATGTTCGTGCCCCTGTGGCAGGTCGCCGACGCGGTCGCGATCACCTTCGGTGAGACCTTGCGCGCGGCCGGCGACACCACCTGGCCGATGGTCGTGCGCATCGCGCTCGCCTGGCTGGTGTTCACGCCGATCGCCTGGTTCCTCGTGCGCTACGCAGACGGCGGCATCCCCACCGTGATGCTCTCGCTGATCGTCTACGTGGCCATCCTCGCCGCCCTGCTCGGCGGCCGCTACGCGTACGGCAAGTGGCGCCTGATCAACCTCGTGGGCCCCGTCGTCACTCCACGTTGACGCAGGTCAGCGAGACGTCGTAGCGGCGGAGCACGGGGGTGCTCTTCTGATCCGGGCTCGACGTCAGCACCGCGCTCACGCGCAGGTAGGGCGGGTCCGCCGGCACCCCGGCGCTCGCCAGCAGCGTGCGCACGTCGATGCTGCCGCTGGTGGCGTTGGTCGGCAGCGTGACCGAGACCGGCGTGGCCGTGGCGACGCCCGCGGCGGTCTCGGCGCCTTGCAGCTGGAACTTGATGCTGCCGCCCGTGGAAGAGTCGCCGTTCCAGGTGAGCGCGCCCCACAGCGGTCGCTCGGGCGGGATGTTGCAGGTGGCGACCGCCGTGTGATCACGCCAGTACGTGCCGCTGGTGGCGTACTTGGCGGCGCGGCCGGAGCAGTCGGTGAAGCAGTAGCCGGCCGAACCGTTGAGCAGCAAGCCGTCGTCGCAGAACTCGTTGGTGGTGACGATGCCGTCGCCACACACGCTGCTGCAGGAGCTCTTGGTAGCCACGAAGCCGGTCAGCGTGAGGTCGAAGTTCGACTGCGTGGTGCGGCGCTCGGCATGGAACAGCGACACCTCGTACACGTTGCCGACCACGAGCGGCAGCGCCGTGGTGCCACATGAGGTGCCGCTCGCGGCGGTGCCGACGTAGCAGCTCACCACGCCGAGCGCGCTGATGCTGATCGTGCGGTCTAGCTTGCTGTGCAGGCCGCCGAGGTCGAGCGCGAGCTTGCCTGCGATGAACACCCAGACGTCGTCGTCACCCGAGAACGTCAGCACCTCGCCGCCCTGGAACTTGAACCAGTAGTGGATCTCGGTGGTGAAGCCGAAGTTCGTGCCGTTGTACGGTACCTCGTACTGCGGCGTGGTGGCCACCCAGCCCGCGTTGTTCAGCGGCAGCAGCTGCTGGCCGAAGGTGGGGTTGCGGTACGAGGACGTCGTTCCCTGACGGACCATGTTGATCGTGCCGACGACCTTCTTCATCACGCCCGGGATCTCGGCGTTCGCGTACCACTGGTTGAAGGCGCCGGCGTTCGTCGTCTGCGGCTGCGTGGCGCCGCCGCAGATGGGCGACGCGGGAAAGGGCGTCTTGTTCTTCTCGCACACGCCCGTGTAGGTCGGCTTGCCGCCGACGAGCGACGTGCCGACCATTCCCAGCGTTGCAGCCGAGCCGGAGAACACCTCGAAGTCCGGGTGCTTGGTCGAGCCGTTGGCGGTGGCGCGGATGAAGTCGCG
>DASUME010000715.1:0-5287 GCA_036277895.1 Polyangiales bacterium | reverse complement strand
TGCAGGCCGCGCTCAACCCGGCGCCCGAGGAGCGCGCGCAGGGCCCGGCGCTGCGTCCTGGCGATCGCGTCATGCAGCTGCGCAACGACTACGAGAAAGACACCTTCAACGGCGACCTCGGCGAGGTGAAGAACGTCGAAGGCGGCATCACCTACGTGCACTTCGACGGCCGCGAGGTGAAGTACCGCCGCGACGAGCTCGACGCGCTGGCGCTCGCCTACGCCAGCACCGTGCACAAGGTGCAGGGCAGCGAGTTCGGCGCGGTGATCGTGGTGCTGCACGCGTCGCATCACGTGCTGCTCTCACGCGCCTTGCTCTACACCGCGGTCACGCGCGGCAAGAAGCTGGTCGTGATCCTCGGCGACGAGCGGGCGCTCGCACGCGCGGTGCAGAACGCGCAGAGCTACGACGCGCTGAGCAAGCTGGAACAGCGGCTCAGACAGCCTCGGTGAACTGCAGCTCCGCGACCGCGTCGTGAAAGCGGCGGCGGAAGTCGCGGATCGCGATGTTCTCGCGCGACGGGTGCACGCGGTTGCTCAGCAACACCGCACACAGCCGTCGCGTGGGATCACACCAGATGCTGGTGCCGGTGAAGCCGAGGTGCCCGA
Source organism: Polyangiales bacterium (assembly GCA_036277895.1). Classification (GTDB taxonomy): domain Bacteria; phylum Myxococcota_A; class Polyangia; order Polyangiales; family DASUME01; genus DASUME01. The sequence continues at coordinate 4,679 of DASUME010000715.1, read as the reverse complement.
ACGACAGCGCGGAGAATTCGTGGCCGGCGCTCGAGCCCTCTGCGCTCTTGGTGTCCCAACCGACGGCGTGCGTGTTCGTGCCGCGTGCGCGCAGTGCCCACGTCAGCAAGCCCTGGTCGAGCCAGCGCGAGCGCCCCTCGAGCGCGAGCAGCACCTCGAGCCCCAGCGTGAGCACCGCCGCGGCGCTGCCGAACATGCCGGCGTGCCCCGCGATGCCGCCGTACGCGAAGCAGTTCTCGTCGTGCACCTCACCGCGCGCGACCGTGGTGCGAGGCGGGCAGATCTCGGTCGGCGCCACGGTTGCGACGAAGGTGCTGCGCTGGCGCAGCGCCGCCGCGTAGAACAGCTGGGCGTCGATGCCGAGGGGACCGGTCACCTCGCGGCGCACCGCCTCCTCAAGCGATAGCCCCGATGCGCGCGCGATCGTCTCGCCCGCGAGGATGTACCCGAGGTCGCTGTAGAGGCAGCCCCCCTCGGGCAACCCCTCGGCGCGCTTGGTGGCCGCTGAGCGGAGCATCTGCGCCTTGCGGGCCGCGCTGCCGAACGGCGCGTCGCCCTCTTCCCAGAGCGGCACCCATGCGGCCAGCCCGGCGCGATGCGAGAGCAGCTGCGTGAGCGAAGCCTCTCCGCCGCGGGTGCCCTCCAGCTCCGGCAGGTAATAGGAGACATCCCGTTCCAGCTCGAGCGCGCCGCGCTGGGAGAGCCGCAGTGCGGTCAGCGCGACGACGGGCTTGGTCAGCGACGCCAGATCGTAGGGCGTCGCCAGCTCGACCTTGGCTTCCCCGGGCGCAAGCACCCCTGCACACGCCTGCACGCGCGCGTGCCCCCGGCCCGTCAAGCGCCCCGCCGCGATCACCGCGCCCGGAAAGGTGTGCTCCCGCAGTCCGAGGATCAGCAGCGCCTCGAGCTCGCGAACGCTCACCTCCTGAGGCTTGGGCATCTCTTGGCTCTACCGAAACTGCGCGCCAGGGTCTACACCTCGCGCGTGTCCGAATCATTGTGGCAGAGCCTCGGGGCGCTGCCGCGCCTCACCGACGACGTCCCGCCCATCTCCGGAGTGCTCAAACGCGAGCTCGAGGACTTCATGGTCGAAGAGCAGCCCGCCTACCTGCCGACGGGCGAAGGCGAGCACCTGTACCTGTGGGTCGAGAAGCGCGGCTTGAACACCCCCGACGCCGTCAACAGGCTGTGCGAGGCGCTCGGCGCCCCACGCGATGGCTCCGGCTACGCAGGCCTCAAGGACAAGCACGCCGTCACCCGGCAATGGCTCAGCTTCCACACCACGAAGACCCCTGCGCCCGAGGAGCTGCAGCTCGACGGCGTGCGCGTGCTGGAGGTCAGCCGCCACGTCAACAAGCTCCGCACCGGGCATCTGCGCGGCAACCGCTTCACGATCCGCCTCGCGGACGTGCCCGCCGAGCAGGATGAGGCGATCGCGCGCGTGCTGGCGCGCCTCGGCGAGCTGGGACTACCCAACTACTACGGCCCTCAGCGCTTCGGGCACGAGGGCCGAAACTTTCACGACGCCTGGCGCTGGATCGTCGAGGGCGGGCGCTCCCCGGCCAAGCCCTTTCTTCGCAAGCTGTTCGTGTCGACCTTGCAGTCGGGCTTGTTCAACGCCTGGCTCGGCGATCGCGTGACGCGCGGCGCACTGAGCCTGGGCATCCCCGGAGACGTGATGCGCAAGGAGGAGACCGGCGGCATCTTCGTGTCCAGCGACGCCGCCGCCGATGCGCCCCGCGTCGCCAGCTGGGAAATAAGCGCCACGGGTCCGATGTTCGGCGCCAAGATGAGACCTGCCGAGGCGGAGGCCCTGGAGCTCGAGACGGCGCTGCTGGAGCGCTTCGGCGTCACCGCGGAGCACCTCGCGCGCGTCTCCAAGTTCGGCGAGGGCACACGCCGGCCCGCACGTGTGCGCGTGAGCGACGTCGCGCACCAGCGGGACGGCGCGGACACCGTGCTGTCGTTTACGCTCCCGAAGGGCAGCTACGCCACGGTGTTGATCGCCGAACTAACCAAGGCGCGCGGGCTGACCCTGGGGGATGATCCATGAGTGAGCGGGTGCGGTTTTGGACCGGGCCCCTAAACTTTCCGTAGGGTTGCCCTGAGAGGGGCCCTCCCGTACGTTGCCGCGGCTTCTCTGGGCATTGGAGATCAGATGGACATTCAAGAGCGACTGACAGCGTTCGCCATGTTGGGCGCCACCTGGGTGATGTGGCTGCTGATCGGGCTGTCGGTGATCATGCTCGGGATCGTGTTCGAGCGGGCGTACTACTACCTCGCCTCGGCCGACGACTTCAAGCGCCTGCGCGAGGACATCGCACCGCTGCTCAAGCGCGGCGATCTGAAGGGTGTGGGGCAGCGCCTGGAGCGCTCGCGCTCGTTCGAAGCCAAGGTGCTCAGCGCCGGCATCGAGTGGTCCGACAAGGGCGCCGAGGCCGCCTCGGAGAGCATGACCGGCGCGCAGCAGCTCGCGAAGCTGAACATGGAGCGCAACCTCGCGTTCCTCGGCACCGTCGGCAACAACGCGCCGTTCGTCGGGCTGCTCGGTACCGTCATCGGCATCATCCGCTCGTTCCACGAGCTCAACCAGGCGCAGGGCAAGCTCAGCGACACGCTGATGGCCGAGGTCGGCGAGGCCCTGGTCGCCACCGCGATCGGCATCGTGGTCGCGATCCCGTCGGTCGCGTTCTTCAACTTCTTCCAGCGCATCATCCGTAGCCGCTTGGCGCAGGCCGAGACGCTCAGCCACGAGTTGCTCGCGTACCTGCGTTCGGACAAGCCGGACGCACCCAGCGCGGCGGAGTAGTCGATGGCGGGCGGTGCGAACAACGGCGACGAAGAGACCACGATCTCCGGCATCAACGTCACGCCGCTGGTCGACGTGGTGTTGGTGCTGCTGATCATCCTGATGGTCACGGCGCAGTACGCGGCGGAGAAGGACTCCATCCCGATGGACCTGCCGCAGGCCGCCACCGGCGACACGGCGGTGCCCTCCACGCTCTCGGTCTCGATCGACGCGCAGGGACACTTCTTCCTGAACGCCGAGCAGCTGGACCTCGAGGGCCTGCGCGCGAAGGTGCGCGCGGCGCATGTCAAGGACAACGACACGCGCGCGGTGATCGCTGCCGATGGAAAGGTCAGTCACGCGGAAGTGATCCGGGTGATCGACTTGCTGCGGCAGGAGAAGGTCACCAAGTTCGCGATCAACGTGCGTCCGGAGGACCTTGCCGGCGGCAAGAAATGAGCGGTTGGGTGGCATGAGCACCGCATGGTTCGGGCTCAGCGTCGCCGTACACGCGGGCACGTTCATGGCGCTCGGTCTGGTCTCCACGGACGTCGCCGTGGAGCCGATGAAGACGCTCGAGATGGACGTCGTGGAGCAACCGGCGCCCCCTCTGCCCGAGCCTGAGCCCGCGGCGCCGGAGCCGGAGCCGGAGCCCGTGCAGGCCCCGCCGCCCAAGCCGGTGGCGCCGCCGAAGGCCCCCAAGGCGCCCAAGGAGCCGCCGCCGCCCCAGGCGCAGAACACGCCACCCGCCGCGGCCGAGGAGACGATCGCGGACTTCTCGGGCACCACGCTCACCGGCAGCGGCGGCTGGGCGAGCGCCGTGGGCAGCGGCGCGCCGATGAACGGGCCGATCGGCTCGCCCACGGGTGTGGTCACGGGACGCAACAAGGCCGGCGTGGCCGGTGGCGTGGTGGGTGGTACCGGCGAGCGTGTGCTCGGCCCGGGCGATCTCAGCCGCGGTCCGCTGCCGCCCAACTCGGACCTGCTCAACGCGGCGCTCGAGCGCAGCTACCCGAAGGCCGCGCGCCAGCAGGGCATCGAGGGTGTGGCGCGTATTCGCCTGCGCGTGCACGCGAGCGGCAAGCTGCAGCCCCTGTCCACGCTGAGCGAGACCTACCCGGGCTTCGCCGACGCCTGCAAGAGCAGCCTGCGCGAGGTCAACTTCCAACCCGCGCTGGACAAGGCCGGCCAGGCCGTCGCCACCGACATCACGTACAAGTGCGACTTCACGGTCGAGTGAAGCAAGCCAGCGCTCTGTGCTCGGCACTTAGCTTGCGCTGAGCAACGGGCGTTTGGCACTATCGCGGGGACGCCAGCGATGCCGATCCTCCTCCTCGCCCTCCTGATCGGTTTGTTCGCGAGCTCGCGCGCAAACGCGCAGTCCGACCGCGACTTCTCCACCGTGCGCTACCGCCCCGCGGTCGGCCCGAACAACTACCTCGGGCTCGAGGGCACGGATGCGCGCGGCCACTTTCGGCTCTCGTACGGGCTCGCGTTCGACTACAGCAAGAACACGCTGCACTCCGACCACCCGTGTCGCGGCCTCGTCAACACGCGCAGCTGCGGCTCCGGCGCCATGGACTTGGTGCAGCAGACGGGGCTCGTGCACCTGCTGTTCGGCATGTCGATCAAGGCCCACACGATGGTCTCGCTCGACCTCCCGTTCGGCGGCACGGACAGCAACCTGCTGACGTGGATGGAGATCCCCAACGGGCCGTCGAGCCCGTATCGCGAGTGGCGCCCCGGCAACGGCTTCGCGTTCGCGGACGCGCGCCTGCAGAGCAAGACGCGCTTCTTCCAGACCGCAGACGGCAAGCTCCGGCTCGCCGCCGCCGGCTTCACCACCTTGCCGACCGCGATGATCACCAGCCACGGCGACTGCGACAAGTCC
>DASUME010000714.1:0-3317 GCA_036277895.1 Polyangiales bacterium | reverse complement strand
GTACGCGTACCTCGCGAAGTCGATGCAGGGCTTCTACACGCGCGCCGAGTTCACCCAGCTCGCGCGCGAGGTCGGCTTCAGCGTGGTCGAGAGCGAGGACCTGAGCTTCGGCATCTCCACCGTGTTCCGGCTGGTGAAAGGCTGAATGCGGGTCGTCGTCGGCATCAGCGGCGCCTCGGGAGCGCCCTACGCGTTGCGGCTGCTGGAGGTGCTCTCCGCGGCCAACGTGTCGCTGAGCGTGGTGCTGTCGTCGACGGCGGAACAAGTGATCGCGCAGGAGTGCCGGGGCGTGGACGTGCGCAAGCTCGGCTACCCGATCTTCGAGGGCCGCGACTACAACGCGCCGTTCGCGAGCGGCTCGTCGGCGCCCGACGCGATGGTGATCGTGCCCGCCTCGATGTCGAGCGTGGCCAAGATCGCGCACGGCATCAGCGACAACCTGCTGACGCGCGCCGCGGACGTGTGCATCAAGGAGCGCAAGAAGCTGATCATGGTGCCGCGCGAGATGCCGTACTCGGAAGTGCACCTGACCAACTTGCTGACGTTGACCCGGCTCGGCGTGCTGGTGATGCCCGCCTCGCCCTCGTTTTATTCGCAACCGACCACGATCGCGCAGCTGATCGACACCGTGATCGGCCGCGTCTGTGATCATCTCGGCCTCGCTCATCAACTCACGCGCCGGTGGGGCGCGGAGGAGAAGAAATGACCAGCTTGAAGAACATCGCCGCCAAGGTGGAGGCCGGAGAGCGCCTCTCGTTCGAAGACGGCATGGCCCTGTTCCTGTCGCCCGACTTGCTCGAGGTGGGGCGGTTGGCGAACCTCGTTCGCGAGCGCAAGCACGGCGACAAGACGTACTTCAACGTGAACATGCGCTACGAGGCCACCAACGTGTGCGAGGCGAGCTGCCGCTTCTGCGCGTTCCAGAAGCTCGAGGAGGGCATGCCCGGCGCGCACACCACGACGCACCAGAAGGCGTGGGACGAGCTGGCCAACTTCCCGGACCCGAAGCTCACCGAGCTGCACATGGTGAACGGGCTGAACCCGAACCTGAGCTTCGAGTGGTTCGAGGAGCTGCTGCGCGGCTGGAAGCGCGTGCGCCCGAGCATTCACCTCAAGTGCTTCACGGCCGTCGAGATCCACTACTTCGCCGAGAAGTTCAAGATGACCTACCTCGAGGTGCTGGAGCGCATGCGCGCGGCCGGCCTCGACAGCATGCCCGGCGGCGGCGCCGAGATCCTCAACGAGGACATCCGGCGCCGGGTGGCGCAGGGCAAGTGCACCGGCGCCCAGTATATCGAGGTGCACCGCGTGGCGCACTCGATCGGCATGCGCACCAACTGCACGATGCTGTACGGGCACATCGAGACCTTCGAGCACCGCGTCGATCACCTGCTGCAGCTGCGTGCGCTGCAGGACGAGACCCAGGGCTTCCAGTGCTTCATCCCGCTCGCGTTCCACAACGAGAACAACGGCCTCGAGCGGCTGCCCGAGCCGACCGCGGTCGATGACCTCAAGACGCTGGCGGTCTCGCGCTTGCTGCTCGACAACATCGACCACATCAAGGCCTATTGGGTCTCGATGGGGCTCGACGTGGCGCAGGTCGCGCTGCGCGCGGGCGCGGACGACATCGACGGCACGATCGTGCACGAGACGATCTATCACTCGGCGGGCAGCGACGTGCCGATGGGCATGTCGCGCGACGGCCTGGTGCGCTTGATCCGCGAGGCGGGCAGGGTGCCGGTCGAGCGCGACACGCTGTACGGCGTGGTGGAGGAGCTGGCGCGCTACGACGCGCCCGAGGCGGCACTGAAGCTCAAGGAGCGCAACAAGCGCCGACTGGAGATCGCCAGCGTATGACGCTCGCGGCGCACAGCGAGGGCCTCACGCTCGCCAACACGCGGGTGGGTGGCGTCACGTACCTCAACGCTTGGCCGGTGTTGTACGGGCTCATGCTGGGGCGCGAGCCGTCGCGCCTGAACATGGCGTTTCCAGCCGTGCTCGCGCAGCGCTTGTGCCGCGGCGAGACCGACATCGCGCTGGCGCCGGTGGCGACGCTCGCGCTGCGCCAGGGCTTCGAGGTGGCGCCCCGCATCTGCATCGGCGCGGACGGCCCCGTCTCCAGCGTGCTGATCGTGTCCGAGCGCCCGGTGCAGGAGCTCGATACGCTGCTGCTCGACAGCCAGAGCAAGACCAGCGTCGTGCTCAGCCAGCTGGTCGCCGCGCACCTGCGTGGGGGCCGCGCGCTGCCCGTGCTGTCCGCGGACTACGCGCGCATCGATCGCGAGGCGCATGGCAAGACCGGCGCGCTGGTGATCGGCGACCGCGCGCTGGAGATCAAGGCGCGGTACGCGCACGTGCTCGACCTCGGCGAGGCCTGGAAGGCGTGGACCGGGCTGCCGTTCGTGTTCGCGGCCTGGATCGCGCCGCGCGGGATCTTGAACGACGCGCTGTACGAGATGCTGGAGCGCTCGCTGGCGTACGGGCTCTCGGCGCGGCGCGAGATCGCGCACCTGTGGGCCTCGCAGCACGGCGGCGATCCCGTGGTGGTGCAGCACTACCTCACGCACCACATCCGCTATGGGCTGCTCGACGACTACCGGGCGGGGTTGCACGAGTTCCTCGCCCGCGCGCACTCCGCGCACCTGCTCGATCCGGTCGAGCTCTCCTTCTTCGGAGGCTGACGTGAAGGGCTACGCCGGCTCCTGGCTGATCACGGGACTGCCCGGCGAAGCCCCGCTTCGCGACGGCGCGGTCGTGTTCGACGGAACACGCGTGGTGAGCGTCGGGGTGCGCTCCGCGTTGCAGGCGGACGAGTGGATCGAGACGCCGTCGATCTTGCTGCCGGGCCTGGTGAACGCGCACGTGCACCTGGAGCTGAGCAAGCTGCGCGGCGAGACGCGCAGCGGCGGCGGCTTTGGGCCGTGGGTGAGCAGCATGATGTTGCGGCGCGAGGTGCTGCAGCCCGAGCACGACGAAGAGGCGATCGACGCCGGCATCTCGGAGCTGCTGCGCGCGGGCACGGCCGCGATCGGGGAGGTCAGCAACACGCTCGCGAGCGTGCCGCTGTTGGGCAGCGCGCCGCTGCTCGGTCGCGTGTACCACGAGGTGTTCGGCATCTCGCGCGAGGCCGCGGGGCGGATGCTCGATCTGGCGGAGGCCAAGCGCGCGCAGGTCGTGTGGCCGCAGAACCTGAGCTACGCGCTCGCGCCGCACACGGTCTACTCGCTGCACGCGGACACATTGCGTGAGCTGAGCCGCGGTCGCACCAGCTTGCACCTGAGCGAGCACGTCGCCGAGCGCACGTTCCTGCGCGACGG
>DASUME010000713.1:0-2115 GCA_036277895.1 Polyangiales bacterium | reverse complement strand
AAGCGCGGCGCCGCGATGCGCCCGGAACGAGCCCAGCCCGCTCCGCGGGATCGCCGTATGGAAGGCGCGATCCGACTCACTCGCGCGAGTTGTACGTGAGTGAGGGACGAACGAGAGTGCGCGCACTCGCGGGCGCCAGCGCGCTCGACCACCCGCGCCAACCACCCCACGCCACGCGCGCGTCCACGAGCGAGCGAGTCGGATCGCGGCCCCCAACACACCGAAGCCGCGGAGCGGGCAGCGCTCGGTCCGGGGACATCGCGGCGCCGCGCTTAAGCGCGCCGAAGCGAACCCCCTCCACCGGCTGACGGTTTGTGACGGCTGCAGCCAAAGGCGGAGGACCGCGTACCCGCTTGAAACGAGAGACGAGATGGCCGGGCCGACCTGTGGCGAACCACGTGAAGGAGGCTGCAAACGTTCACGGTCAACCAAGCACCAGTGTCGCCGCGCCGTCCCCGGACCGAGCGCTGCCCGCGCAGCGTTCCGAACCCTACAAGCGCGATCCGCGAGCGAGCAACCGCGTTAGTCTTCCACCGGAATCTTTACGATGAAGGTGGTCCCTTGGCCGATGACGGACTCGACTTCGATCGTCCCGGCGTGGCCTTCGACCAGGCGCTTGACGATCGAGAGGCCGAGGCCGGCGCCGCCGTGCTCGCGGGTGGCGCTGCCGTCGACTTGGTAGAAGGCGTCGAAGATCTTGTCGTGTTCGCCGGCGGCGATCCCGATGCCCGTGTCGCGCACCGAGAACTGCACGGCGGCTTGCGGCAGGTTGAACACCGCGGCGTTCGCGTCCTCGGGGCGCGCCATCGTCGTCGCGACCACCTCCAGCCGCACCATGCCGCCGGATGGCGTGAACTTGATCGCGTTGTCGAGCAGGTTCAGCAGCACCTGCCGCATGCGCGTCTTGTCCACCTTCAGCGTCGGCAGCTTCGTCTCGATCCGGTGCTCGAGCTGAATCCCCTTCTTGCTCGCCGTCGGCGTCACCGTGCGCAACACATCGCGCGCCAGCTCGCTCGGCTCGATCTTGACCACCGTCAGCCGCAGCTTGTCGTTCTCCAGCTTGGCCACGTCGAGCAGCGTCAGGATCAGCTCCAGCAGCTGGTCACCCTTGGCGCGCACCGTGTCCACGAACTCGCGCTGCGTCGGGTTCAGGTCGCCGCCCATGCCGCTCGCCAGCATCTCCGAGTATCCGATGATCGACGTCAGCGGCGTGCGCAGCTCGTGGCTCATCGTCGCCAGGAACGTCGACTTCAGGCGGTCGAGCTCCTTCAGCTTGTCGTAGGCCTGCTGCAGGTGCGCGTTCTTCTCGGACAGCTCGCGGAAGTTCTCGCTCGCCGTCGCCAGGTGCATCGTGCTGGCCAGGAACGCCTTGTGGCCCGCGAACAACACCGCATCGAGCGTGCGCGAGAAGTGCGCCGACAGCTTGTCCAGGTTGTTGCGCCGCTCGGGGAAGGGCAGGGGACCCACCACCAGCTCCCCGATCGTCGAGCCGTCGTACTGGATCGGCAGCGTGCGCTCGCGCCCCCCCGGCAGCACCGGCTCCTCCGGCACCTGCGCCAGCAGCGCGCCCTCGGCCCCGTACACCCGCACCGGCACCTCGAACGACTCGAAGAACGAGCGGCACAGCTCCGTCAGCGACACCCGGTCGATCAGCTGATCGAGCCGCGGCGTCTCCAGGATGGCGGGGGCTTCGGCGAGCTCGCTCATCGCTTGGCACCCCCGGTGCTCACGTCGAGCCCCTCGGGCACCTTCAGCTGCCCGCGGAAGTGCTCGATCACCTCGTCGCCCGAGATCTGGAACTTCTGCTTGAGCTGGTTGGTCTGCTCCAGCTTGTTCCAGGTCAACGTCAGCAGCCCGAGGAAGGTCTCGATCACGCCAGTGCCCTTCATGGCCACGGCCTTGAACACGGGCTCCTTGCCCTGCTTGGCCAGCTGGTCGAGCTCGGCGTCGGGCCGGATGTCCGCCAGGTCGCGCTTGTTGAACTGGATCACGAGCGGCATCGAGGCCGGATCGAGCCCATTGTCGCTCAGGTTCTGGCGAAGATTGACGAACGAATGGGAGTTCGATTTCGTCTCGCTGCGCTGTGAGTCGGCGATGAAGGCGACGCCGTCGGCA